>DATMCA010001093.1:0-11022 GCA_035559015.1 Umezawaea sp.
GGCTCACAATGGCCTCCAAGAACCACGTCCTGGCCACCGACATCGACACGCACCAGGAAATGTTCAACGTGGCGTTCAACGCGGGCGACGTGGACGCCGTCAACGCCCTGTACTTCGACAACGCCGTCGGCCTGTGGGAGCCGGGGGTGCCCGTCGAGGGCCAGGCGCGCCGGGACTACGTGAAGAACTTCATCGAGACCCGCAACGCGTACGTCGAGGCGACCGTGCTCCAGCAGCTGGTCCGCGGCGACACCGCCATGGTGGTGGTCCAGTGGGAGATGGACACCACCAGGGACGGCAAGCCGGAGAAGCTCGGCGGCCTGGCGGTCGACGTGCTCCAGCGCGGAGCGGACGGCGGCTGGCGGTACCTGATCGACAACGCCTACGCGGGTAACGGCCCCTGGCCCGCGGAGAGCTCCTGGCCGACGCCCCCCGCGGCCTGACGGGGTGCGGGCGTCGACCACCGCTCCGGCGGGTCGGCGCCCGCGCTTCTCCCACCGCTCCAACGGTGAACGGCTTCGGCGAGGTCGTGCGCCCCGTTCCCGGAGCCCCGGTCGCCGAGCACTGGCAGGAATCGTTCGAAGATCGTCGGATCCGCCACTGGTCAGGCCACCACGCCGATGAAACCGTTGAAGCTCGACGAACAACCACACCGCGCCGCCCGAACCGACGCGGACCGAACAGGAGTGAATGTGATGTCCAACCCCAATGCCGCCCCGGCGCCGGTCACCGTCATCGGTCTAGGCCTGATGGGCCAGGCATTGGCTGCCGCGTTCCTCAAGAACGGGCACCCGACCACCGTGTGGAACCGCTCGTCCGCCAAGGCCGACGAACTCGTCGCCAACGGCGCCGTCCTGGCCCCCTCGGTCGAGGCCGCCGTCGAGGCGGGGCCGCTGGTCGTCATCTGCGTCTCGGACTACGACGCCGTGCACGCGCTGCTGGACCCGCTGGAGGGCTCGCTGAAGGGCCGCACCCTGGTCAACATGACCAGCGCCAGTTCGGCGCAGGCGCGGGCGACGTCGAAGTGGGCGGTGGAGCGCGAGGTCGGCGCGTACATCGACAGCGCGATCATGGCCATCCCGCCGGCGATCGGCACCGACGAGGCCATCCTGCTGTACTCCGGCCCGAAGACGGCCTTCGACGAGCACGAGGAGACCCTCAAGGCGATCGCCCCCGAGGCGACCCTGTACCTGGACGAGGACCCCGGTGTCGCCAGCCTCTACGACGTCGCGCTGCTCGGTGTCATGTGGAGCGTCGAGAACGCCTTCCTGCACGGCGCGGCGCTGCTGGGCACCGCGGGCGTGAAGGCGACCGCCTTCCTGCCGCTGGCCAAGGCCCTCGCCGAGATGACCGGCGGCTTCCTCGACGCCTACGCCCAGCAGATCGACGACGGCGAGTACCCGGCCGACGACGCCACCATCACCACGCACATCCTGGCGATGGAGCACCTGGTCGACGAGAGCAGGGAGCTGGGCGTCAACACCGAACTGCCCGAGCTCATCAAGGTGTTCGGGCAGCGCGCGGTGGCCGCGGGCCACTCGGACAACAGCTACGCCGCGATGATCGAGCAGTTCCGCAAGCCCTCGGCCTGACCCCTCCCCTGCGGCGCGCCCGGCGCGCCGCAGGGAACGCCCCACCCGCACGCGCGGACGCGTGCACCTCAGCGGTCCACCCGAACACGCCATTTCGCGTAAAAAAGCGGAATGGTCGGGTGGCCGCTATTCGGCGTTGGTCGGAAAAGACGAAATCCACTACTCTCCGGAAACCCGCGCGACAGTTGCCCGTCGAATAGCGGAAGCATTCTTCGGACATCCGAAGTTGTTGAATGCGCTGCGTGCGCTACTGTTGGCCGCAATCACCCGAATGCATTACGGCATCGTCAAGGCCACTAACACCGGGTCACCAAGGGGAACCGAAACCCTCTGACGATGGACATTCCCGTCTCATCAGGACTCCATCGCCGGTCGGCAACGGCGCACAACCCGAAAATTGGTGGCACCGTGGCCCCATCACGCCCTGTGCCCGGTCGATTACACCAACCCTAGCGCACGCGGCATCGCCGAGTCCACCGTCCGGCGACCGGCCTTCCGCTATTCCCGCATCCAGTTCCCGGAAAGGAAACAAGGAATCGTGACCAACGAGATCGAAGCCGGTCGACCCGAGCGGCAGGACCCGTCGCGGCGCAGCCTGCTCAAGGCCGGTGTCGCGGGCGGCCTCGCGATCGCCGCGGCGGGCACGGCGACGACCGCGGCCGCCGCCACCGAGAGCAGCGGGGACCGGGACCGGAGACAGCACTTCGACGTGATCGTCGTCGGCGCCGGGCTGGCCGGGGTCACCGCCACGCGTGAACTGCGCGCCAAGGGCAAGCGCGTCCTGCTGCTGGAGGCGCGCGGCCGGGTCGGCGGCCGGACCTGGACCGACACCTGGCAGGGCCACCAGATCGAGCGCGGCGGCACCTGGGTGGACCGCCTCCAGCCGCACATCTGGCGCGAGCTCAACCGCTACCAGCTGCCGATCATGGCCGACAGCGACGTGGACAGGGCGTACATGCCCACGCTCGGCGGGTTCGGGGTGTACGACCCGGCCGTGGCCTTCATCAGGCAGGAACAGCTGTTCAACCAGTTCTTCGAGGGGTCGACCACGATCTTCCCCGAGCCCTACCAGCCGCTCGCCCGCCCCGACCTGGTCGCCCGGTACGACCGGTTCTCGCTGCGCGACAAGCTCGACCAGCTGGCCTTCGCGCCGGAGGACGAGATCCTGGTGACCAGCTGGACCTCGCTGTACGGCGGCTCCAGCGCACGCGGCGCGCTGACCCACATCCAGCAGTGGTGGGCGCTGGCAGGTGGCACGTTCGAGGGCTTCCACGGCGTCAACACCTACCGCCCGGCCCTGGGCACGGTGTCCCTGCTCAACGCCATGCTCGCCGAGTCCAAGCCGGTCCTCAAGCTCAACTCGCCGGTCGAGTCGATCACCCAGACCTCCGGCGAGGCCAGGGTGACCACGCGCGCGGGCGAGGTCTACACCGCGCCGGAGGTGATCCTGGCCGTGCCGGTCAACGTCTGGCGCACGATCTCGTTCAGCCCGGCGCTGCCCGCCGCCCACCGGGAGGCGTCGAGCAAGGGGATCGGCGTACCGCACGAGAAGAAGCTGTGGATCGACCTGTCCAACCCCTCGGACAAGTTCGTCGCGGAGGCGCCGGAGGGGTTGGGCTACCCGATCTGCTTCATGGGGCGGTTCAACGACAACCAGCCGGTGGTCGCCTTCAGCGTCGACCCCACGTTCGACGTCACCGACGCGGGCGCGGTGGAGCGGGCCGTGCAGCGGGTGATCCCGGAGGCCACGATGCGCTCCTACGTCGCGACCGACTGGCACGTGGACGAGTTCGCCCTGGGCGTGGGCGCGTACCGCCAGCCGAACCAGCTCGTCAGGCTGCACAGGAAGATCCAGCAGCCGCACGGCCGGATCAAGTTCGCCGGTGGCGACATCGCCGACGGCTGGAGCGGCTACATGGACGGCGCGATCGAGTCGGGCCTGAAGGTCGCGGGCTCGCCGACCCTGTCCGGCCCGGCGGCCGCGGCGGCCAGCGCCGAGGAGCGGATCTTCGTGCCGAAGGTGACCCGCGGGCGGTACAGCGGGCTCGGCAGGCGCTGACGACGAGCCCGTCCTGGGACCACCAACTCTCGGAGAAGTCTCAGGGCGGTCTACGCGGAGTCTGCGGAACAGCGGTGACCGGAATATCCGGTCACCGCTGTTCGCAATTCCTCCTCCACAATCCGAACAAAGGAGAAAAGCATGCACGGGAATCGCACGCCGAAGCTAGGCTCACGACCATGAGCGCGTCCATTGGCAGCACGACCATGGAACCAGTCGAGTCGCTGTTCTCGTGGTTCCGCGAGATGCTGAATTCACAGCCGGTCAGCCGCGAAGGCGACCACGGGGTGCAGGTCTTCGGTTATCAGGACATCACCAGGATCCTCGCCGACACCAAGACCTTCTCCTCGGAAACGGCAAGGCTGTTCAACGAGCCGCACCCCGAACTCGACCGGTTCGACGAGGGAAACCTGGTCACCACCGACCCGCCCCGACACCGCAAACTGCGCACCGTCATCAGCCAGGTATTCACCCCGCGCGCGGTCGCGAACCTTTCCGACCGCATCGAACTGATCACCACCGAACTGCTCGACAAGGTCGCCGACCGGGATTCGTTCGACCTCGTCGACGCGCTCGCGTTCCCGCTGCCGATCACCGTCATCGCCGACGTGCTCGGCCTGCCCATCGAGGACGAGCCGCTGTTCCGCGTGTGGGGTGACGCCATCGGCGCGCTCGACGCCGCCACCGTGCCCCCCGACCTGCTCGACGGCGAGGTCGGGCCCGCGCTCCAGGAGATGGGCGAGTACTTCCTGCGGCACGTGCGCGACCGCCGGGAGAACCCGCGCGACGACGTGATGAGCAGGCTGGCCAACGCCACCATCGACGGCGAGCCGCTCACCGACGGCGAGATGATCGGGGTCACCGGCCTGACGATGTTCGCCGGGCACGCCACCACGATGTCGTTGATCTGCACCGCGGTCATCCTGCTGGCGCAGCACCCCGAGGCGCTGGCCGAGGTCCGCGCGAACCGCGACCTCGTGCCCGGCGCGCTGGAGGAGGTGCTCCGGATGTACCCGCCGTTCCCGCGCCTGGTGCGGGTCACCACCACGGACACCGTGATCGGCGGGCACCCGGTCGCCGCGAACCAGCTCGTGACGCCGTGGATCGGCGCGGCCAACCGCGACGCCGCCAAGTTCCCCGACCCGGACCGCTTCGACATCCACCGCAACACCGGCGGGCACCTGGTGTTCGGCCAGGGCATCCACTTCTGCCTCGGCGCGCCGCTGGCGCGGCTGGAGGGCAGGATCGCGCTGAACCTGCTCCTGGACCGCTACTCGGAGATCACCGTTGATCCCGAGAGCGGTGTGGAGTGGGAGAACCCCCACCAGATCATCTGCCCGAGGCGTCTGCCTGTGCGGGCAACTCGGTGATCTGGCAGTACACCACGCGGGCGGCGGCGACCTGATCACAGGCGTCGCCGTCCGCGTCCCGGTCCTTGCGCAGCAAGGAGGAACCGGAGGCCAGGACCCGCCTCAGGTACGTGCGACGCGCCTCCGAGTCGTCGGAGATGCCGGCGAGCAAGCCCCCGGCCGAGCCCCTGGCCCCGCTGTTCCTGGGGGATCGCAGGAACTCCAGCAGCCGGTCGATCGCGATGTCGGAGATCGGCTCCAGGCTCATCGTCAACGCGTGCCGCAGCCGCGAACCCCACACCGGGCGGCGCCTGACCAGGTCCGGCCGCGCGGTGACCACCACCAGCACCGGCAGACCGGGGAGCGACCTCGGCAGCTCCTCGACGAAGTCGATCAGGTGGTCGTTCGCGACGTGCAGGTCCTCGACGACCACGACCACGGGGCCGCACAGGGCGATCTGGCCGAGCAGGCGCCGCCACGCGTGCAGCACCTCGGCGACCGGCAGGTCCGACCGCGCCCGCCGCCGGTCGACCAGGCCCGTCAGCAGCCTGCGACGCTCGTCCTCCGACGGGACGAGCCGCTCCACCGCACCGGCCAGCTCGGCCCGCACCGACTCGGCCGGGCCGTCCGGGTCGATGCCGCAGTACGAGCACAGCAGGTCGTTGAGCACGTCCGTGACGCTGTCCTCCACGAACGGCCGCGCACGGCCGACCAGGACCCGCACCGGCTCGGCGGCCGCGGCGATCCTGCGCTCGAACTCCAGGACGAACCGGGTCTTGCCGACGCCGGGGTCACCGAGGACGGTCACCAGGTGGGGCGCGTCGACGTGCCTGGTGCGGCGCAGGAGGCCGTGCAGCACCTCCAGGTCGTGCTCGCGGTCGACCACCGGCATGTCGTGCAGCGCCAGGTACTCCTGCCGGAGCCCGCGGACCTGCCAGCCGAAGGACGACTCGACCTCGACGTAGGTGACGACGGATTCGGTGGCCCGCCTGGTGTTCTCGCACACCCGGATCTCGCCGACCGGGGTCTGCGAGAGCAGCTCCTGGCACTCGTCGAGCAGGACGCCGCTCACCGACGGCGCGCTGTCGGTGTCGGGGTGGTGGCGCACCAGCGCCTCGCCGGTGGCCACCGCGACCTGGAGGGCGGCCGGGGGCTCGGTGCACGCGGCGTCCGGGAAGCTGAGCTCGTCGCGGATGGTCAGCGCGGCCAGGACGGCGTGCTCGGCGTCGTGCTCGCCGCTCTCGGGAACGCCGAACAGCGCCAGCCAGATCGACCCGATGGTGGCCGCGACCGTTCCGCCCAGCCGCTCGACCTCGTCGCGGATCGTGGTCGCGGTCCTCTCCAGCTCCGAGTTGCCCATGCCCTGGCAGCGCACGATCAGCACGCTGACGTTCCTGCGCTCGACCACCACGGTGCGCAGCGCCTGCACGGCGGGCACCGGGACGACCGCGCGCCCGTCCGGCTCCGACTCGAAGGACGGGGAGGACCGGGGGCGCGGCACCGACTGGACGGGCCGGACCTCGGCGGGCGGCGGCTGTTCCTCGGCCTGGTCGCGGGGAAGACCGGTCATCCGCAGTTTCATCTGCTGCTGCATCCCGACCGGGATCAGCGCCGGGTCGTGGGTGAGGATCGACTGCTGGAGCGCCCGCAGCGCCGGGCTCGGTTCCAGGCCGACCTCGTCGACCAGGGTGGTGCGCATGGCGTGGTAGGCGTTCAGGGCGTCGGTCTGCCTGCCGCTGCGGTACAGCGCCAGCATCAGCTGACCGCACAGGCGCTCGCGCAGCGGCTCGGTGGCGACCGTGCGCTGGAGTTCGGCCAGGGTCTGGTGGTGGTGCCCCCTGGCGAGCTCCACCTCGAAGTAGTCCTCAAGGGCGTCCAGGCGGGCGTTCTGCACCGGGGTCAGCTCCGGCCAGAGGATGCCGGACTCGACCAGGTCGGCGAGCGCGGGCCCGCGCCACAGCTCCAGCGCCCGCCGCAGCAGCAGGGACGCCTCCTCCAGGTCGCCGTCGGCACACGTGGCACGCCCCGCCTCGACGAGCTGGTGGAAGTTCTGCACGTCGGTCTGCTCGGGGTCGACGCGCAGCATGTAGCCGGGCGGCTGGCTCAGCAGCGCGGCGGAGTCGCCGCCGTTGGCCGACAGCGCCCTGCGCAGCCGCCAGACCGAGTTCTGCACGATCTTCCTGGCCGACAGCGGCACCTTGTCCTTGGGCCACAGCGAATCCACCAGCTGACTGCTCGCCACCACGCCGTTGCGGTTGAGCAGCAGGAGTCCGAGGGTGGCCCGCTGCCGGGTCCCGCCGAGGTCGACCAGCTCATCGCCGTGCACGACCTCTAAAGGCCCGAGTATCTTGAAGTAGGTCAACTTTCTCCCCCAGATTATTTCGTCGCACCCTATCAAGACGCCGACACCGAGCGGCACCTACCGAAGCCTTGTCATCCCGTCGACGACACTCGCATATTCACGATGCGACCGCAGCCGACTGAGTCGTCCGACACATGCTCCGAAGCTATCACCGATATCCCAGAAGTTGACTCCTGGTGGCGGTTGAAAACCGCTCACCGGCTTGCCTTTATCCGGCCGGGGATCGGCAATCGGGTGATTGCCGATCCCCGGCCGCGATGCGGTGCGCAGAATACAGGCGACCGCGCTCGATCATACCCGTTCCCCAACGGGCGGGAGAGGCCGCGATCGGGAGAACCCTGGTGCCGTCGATGGCGATCCGTATGCATGATACGGGTGATTCGACCGATTTCGGCCGGGTGCGGCAAGACAGGTACGGGAATGCGCAATGCGGCCTTGACCTGCACACCCGTGCCGACCACCCCCTTCGCGGGCGCCGACGGATCGAACACGCGGGACGCACCGGATCGGCGACCGCGACTCCGCCGACGAGGACGATCCGCTTGCCGCGGCGCGCGTTCCCGCGATTGCCCCAACGCTTTTGACCATGGTGTTCGGTGCCGGGCGCTCAGACAAGGGGGACCGCTGCCGAGCCCACTTCTCCCCCGGATCTGGCCACTCGGCGACAGCCTCGCCCGCGACGCTCGGGCCGTGGATTCTCCACGACGGGTCAAAACGATTTCCGGAGTGAACCAATCGGCACACCCGGTGAGCAACGCGAAATACTTTCCGGACCGATCGGGTCCGAGCCCGTCATTCGTCGGATTGGTTCGCCCGTTCTGCCGACAAGTCACTATTCGCGGGCTCGAAAGGTGGCCCGCTGACATCTCGTGCGCCTCGGGCCGGGACGCACGTCGACCGCCGATCGACGAGTAGCACCCACTTGCCCCAGCCCCGCTACGACGGATGACGCAACTTCGCGACGCGATGCCTCCCTCGGCACCCGGTACCGCGTACAAGTCGCAGGAGCCGCACGGAAGCGGCCACTGGGACTGGGGACATCGATCTTGCGCGCACTGATCATCGGCGCGGTGGTCTTGACGACCTCCGCACTGCTACCGGGTGCCGCCCACGCGGCACCACCGTCCAACGACGACTTCGACCAGGCCACCGCGATCACCGCGTTGCCCTTCAGCTCCACTGTGGACACGCGGGACGCCACGCCGGGAGCCGACGAGCCGTCCAACTGCTCGTGGAGCACCAGCAGCGTCTGGTTCCGCTACACCGCGACCGCCGACGGCTTCGTCCGGATGACGGCCGACCGGTCGGAGGGTGAGAAGCCGTCGATCTCCGCCTTCACGGGTGAGCGCGGCACGCTGACGTGGACACCGGGCGCCTGCAAGCAGTGGCACGGCGGCGGCTCGGACACGTTCGCGGTGACGGCGGGCACCACGTACCACTTCCTGTTGCAGGACACCAGGACCACCGGGCCCGTCACGTTCGGACTGGACCTGGTGCCGAGGGCCGCGAACGACGACTTCGCCTCGGCCGTGGACGTGCCGTTGGACACCGACGTCCCAGGCGACACGGGTCCCTCCTCGGCGCAGCCGGGTGAACCGGTCCCGACCTGCAACAGGCAGACCGAACGCTCGTCGTGGTACCGCTACACCCCCGATCGGGCCGGGATATTCTCGGCGCAGGTCACCACCAACCTCAGCCAGTCGAGCGTGGCCGTCTTCCGCGGCACCGCGCTGGACGCGCTGACCGAGGTGGACTGCGTGCAGACCAGCCACAGCCCGGCGATCTTCGCCGCCGAACCGGGCGAGACGTACTACCTGCGGGTCGCGGACGGCATCTACAGCGCTGGACCCCTGACGTTGCGCCTGGCGGACGCCCCGCGGATCAAGCCGACCGCCGAGTGGGTGATCCCGGACGCCCCCGGCGTGTTCGACGACGTGCGGTTCACCGTCGTCCCGGGTGATCCGGCGGGCCGTTGGCTCGCGGGCGGCGAGATCCACTACGGCGACGGCACTTCCGCCGTGATCCCCCGGGCCCCTGGCCCGGTCGACATGTGGCACAGGTACGCGACCGACGGCGCGTACGAGGTCACGATCGCCGGTCACACCGCCGACGGCCGCACCGGCACCACCACCCGGACGCTGAACGTCGAGACGCACGACGTCACCGTGTCCGACATCGCCGCCCCCGCCACGGCGAAGGTCGGTGACACCGCACGGGTCGAGGTGTCGGTGAGCAACACCCGCTACGCCGAGGACGTCGTGGTGGACCTGCTGCGCGTGCGGCGGGACGGCTACTCCGACGTGGTGGGCACGGTGCGACAGCACGTGGCGAAGGACAGCACGGCGGTCGTGCCGTTCACCTACACCTACTCCGAGGCCGACGCCGCGCTCGGCAAGGCCACGCTCAGGGGGCGGGTGCGCATCGAGAACCGCGCGGACAACAACCCGGCCGACAACGAGCGCCGGGTCCAGACCACCATCGTCGCAGCCGGGTAAGCCCTTTCCCGACTGCTTCGGTGGCCGGGATCCGGTCGGTCGGTGCCTCCGCCGGCGCCGACCGGCCGGTTCGGCGCGGGTCTCGCCGACGACGCCGGTCGCGGAGTACCGTTCAGCCCTGTGAACGCGGCCTCCCCGCCAGGTCCTCCGCCCGGGTCGCACGGGCTCCGTCGCGCGTGACCCCGGCATCGGCTGCCCTCCTCGGTCGTTCGGCCGAGGAGGAGTTCCTCACCAGGGCGATCGACGGCGTGCGGACGGGACGGGGGTGCGCGGTCGTCGTCCTCGGTTGCGTCGGGGTCGGCAAGACCGCGCTGATCGACGCCGTCGCCGACGGGTTCCCGGACGTCGCGAAGGTCCGCGTCAGCCGGGCCGACTTCGACGCCGGCTCGCCCTTCTCCGGGCTGCGCGGTCTGATCACGCACTCCTCGCACGTCCTCGACGAGTTGCCCGAACCCCGGTCGAGAGCCGTGCGCCTCGCTCTCGGCCCGCGCGGGGACGAGGTCCCCGACCCGCTCCTCCTCGGCCTCGCCACGCTGGCGGTCCTGCGGCGCGGCGCCGAGGCGCGTCCTCTGCTCTGCGTCGTCGACGACGCGCACCTGCTCGACCCGGATTCGTTGCGGTCGTTGACCTTCGTGGCCCGCAGGCTGCGCGGGGAGAGGGTCGCGCTGGTGTTCGGCGCCCGGCGGGTCGCCGCGACGCCGGACTGGTTCGACGGTCTGCGCACCCTCCGCCTCGGGCCGTTGGGCGACGAGGAGTGCGTGCGCCTGCTGACGTCGGTCGTGGGGAACGTCGACCACTTCGCCACGGCGCGCGTGCTCCACACGGCACGGGGAAACCCGCGCGCGATCGTCGAGTACGGCCGGGCGTTGGCGGAGTGGCGGAGCGCCGACGGTCCGCGCCTCCCCGACCCGCTGCGGGTCACCGCGGGGGCGCGGGCCGACCACGTGCGCGGAGGGGACGGGTTCAGCGCGGCGGCGCGCTGGTGCCTGCTGATCGCCAGTGCCGAGCCGACCGGGGACGTCGACCTGGTCGTGAGCGCCGCTCGCCACCTCGGCGTCGACCCGGTGGCGGTGGACGCGGAGGTGTCCCGGTTCTTCGACCCGGCGGGCGCGGTCCGGTTCCCGCACCCCCTCGCCCGATCGGTCTTCTACCACTCCGCGACCGA
>DATMCA010001094.1:0-2692 GCA_035559015.1 Umezawaea sp.
GCAGCGCGGGATCGGTGTCCAGGTCGACCCGTTCCCGGTGGAACGGCCAGAGCAGCTCCAGCGCGGCGGCCTTCGCGGTCCACACCGCGTCGTAGTCGATCAGCTCGGTGGTGTTGTCCGGCCGCAGGTCCGCGATGGCGGCGCGGGTGGCCTGGTCGGCGTCCGCGTAGGCGGCGGTCGCGGTGACCCGCAGGTAGATCGGGTTCTGGTAGCGGCGGCTCGCGGGCGAGTACGGCGAGCGCTCCACGGGGTGCGTCGGGCTGATCGCCTGCACCGGGTTGACCAGCAGCACGCCCGCGTTGAGCTCCACGCTGGAGCGGCGCGCGATCGTGGCGAGGTCGGCGTAGTCGCCCATCCCCCACGACTCGCGGGACCGCAGCGCGTAGAGCTGCACCATCCAGCCCCAGGCCCTGGGCACGGACGGCAGCCGGTCGGGGGTGACGATCACCGTCGTCGCGCCGATCCGGTGGTAGCCCATCGGCAGCTCGGCGGGCAGCTCGACCTCGCCGCCGTCCTCCAGGACGACCGTCGCCGGGTGCCCGAGATCGAGCACCTTGCCCGAGCGCACGACGATCGTGGCGGGCAGCGCGTCCGGGGCGTCGGTTGCGACGGCCAGCGCAGCGCGCACGGCCTCCGGGGTGGAGGCGTCCACGTCCAACTGGGCGAGCACCGCTACGACGACCGAGGGATCGACGTCGACCCAGCGCTGCCCTGCGTCCTCATAACAGGTGGCCACGCCGTGTGCCTCGGCCAGTGCGGCCAACTCGTCGTCCACGCGGTCAGCTTTCTCTCATGGGTGCCGCCGAAGCCAGGGCGGCACGGCCTGGTCACCCGAAGGGCGCAGCTAATTCAGTGCGTCGTGTCAGGCCGGACGGGTGGTGGTGTGCTCCGTGACGGTGCGTCATGCCCTGCCGGTCGACTCCCTGACCGCCAGCTGCCACGACAGCTCGTGCACCGATGATTCCCCATCTCCGCGAATGCTGCCGAGCAACTCGGCCACCGCCTGCTCGCCCTCCTCGCGCAGGGCGCCCTCGACGGCGGTGATGCCGACGGCGCGGGTGAGGTCCTGCCCGTCCAGGCTCACCAGCGACAGGTCCTCCGGGATCCGGCGGCCGTCGCGGCGCAGCCGCATGAACACGCCCAGCGCCACCTCGCCGCTGGCGCTGATCACGGCGGTCGGCAGCCGCTCGCCGTCCAGCAGCGCGTCCGCGACCTGCTCGCCGCCGACGACGGTCGGCGAGGACCACAGCGTCCACTCCGGCCGGATCTCCAGCCCCTGCGCGACCAGCACCTCGTCGTACGACTCGTCCACGCCGACGGCCAGCACCAGCGCGATGTCGCGGTGGCCGAGGTCGATCAGGTGGCCGACCGCGAGCCGCAGCGCGCTGCGCAGGTCGCCGTCGTCCACGGTCAGCACCGGCACGCCCAGCTCCGCCAGCGCCGCCGACTCCGACTCGGCCAGGGTGATCGACAGGGCCAGCACGCCGTCCACCCGGCGGCCGAGCGGCACGTCCTCGAAGAACCTCGACCGGGAGTCCTCGTCACCGAGCACGTAGAGCAGCACGTCGAACCCGGCCTGCCGCAGCGCGCCCTCGGCGCCCGCCAGCAGGTCGCCGCGGCCGACGTCGCCGGTCAGCACCGCTATCGCGTACCGGCGGCCACCCGCCAGGCTGGACGCGTCCCTCGCGATGGCGTACCGCATCCGCTTCGCCACCTCGGTGACGTACCGCCGCGTCGCCTCGGACACGCCGGGCTCGCCCCGCAGCGCGCGGGACACCGTCGCGGCGGACACACCTGCGGCGCGTGCCACGTCGGACATGCTGGTCACGTCCACCTCCTGATCACGAGCCTACTGAGAACCGTACGGTGGGCCCGCGCCGAACACCCCACGACACCTGTCGCACCCGGAAGGACACCACCACATGAAGACCGGCGATCTCGTCCCCGACTTCACCCTCCCCGACCAGCACGGCGCCTCGCGCACGCTGTCGACCCTGCTGGCGGACGGACCGGTCGCGCTGTTCTTCTACCCGGCCGCGATGACCGGCGGCTGCACGGCGGAGAGCTGCCACTTCCGCGACCTGGCCGCGGAGTTCCAGGAGGTCGGGGCACAGCGGGTCGGCATCAGCACCGACTCCGTCAGCAGGCAGAAGCAGTTCTCCGACCTCAACTCGTTCGACTACCCGCTGCTGTCCGACGTGGACGGCGAGGTCGCGGAGGTCTTCGGCGTGAAGCGCCGGTTCGGCCCGCTGCCGGTGAAGCGGCACACCTTCGTCATCGGCACCGACAGCCGGGTCGTCGAGGTCGTCAAGTCCGAGTTCGGCATGAACACCCACGCCGACAAGGCGCTCGTCGCGCTGCGGGAGCATGCCAAGGCGTGATCGCGGGTACTCCGGTCGCATGATCGGACACCTGAGGTCGGTCGTGGTCGACACCCGCGACCCCCGCGCGCTCGCCGCCTTCTACGCCGAACTGCTCGGCGGGAAGGTCACGGACAACGACGACGACTGGGCCGTCGTCGTCGACGAGGAGGGCAGGCGGTTCGCGTTCCAGCTCTCCCCTGAGCACGAACCGCCCACCTTCCCGGACCCGAAGGGGTCGCAGCAGTTCCACCTCGACCTGCGGATACCGGAGGGCGAGCTGGACGAGGCCACCCGCCGGATCACCGAGTTGGGCGGGCGGCGGCTGGACG
>DATMCA010001095.1:0-6330 GCA_035559015.1 Umezawaea sp.
CCGGCATCCCCACCGTCGGCAACGTCCACGACATCGTCGCCCACCGCGACCCGCGCTGCACCGTCGTGTACATCGACACCGACCCGGTCGCCATCGCCCACAGCCAACTCCTGCTGCAACGCTCACCCAACGCCGCGGCCGTGCAGGCCGATCTCCGCCACGTCGACGCGGTGCTCTCCCACTCGACAGTGCGCGCTCACATCGACTTCGACCAGCCCGTGGCCGTGCTCCTGTGCGCGGTCCTGCACTTCCTCGACGAGGACGACGACCCGGCGGGCATCGTGCGCCGCTACGTCAACCGCCTCACCGCGGGAAGCTACGTCGCCATTTCCCACCTGACCGCCGACGACCACCCGCACGACGTGGCAGCGGCCATCGCCCTCTACCGCAACGGCGGTATCGCCGTCACCGCCCGTACCAAGGCAGAGGTCACCGCACTGTTCACCGGCGTGCACCTCGTCGAACCCGGAGTGGTGCACGCCAGCCACTGGCGACCCGAGGACCCCGACAACCTCGACGACCCGACTCACAGCCTGAGCTACGCCGGCCTCGCCATCACCACCACGGACCCCTCATGAACACCACAACGCACTCCCGCTGCGACACCGTCGGCACCCACGACGACCTCGTCGACCATCTCGTCGCCGCCCGCGCGATCCGCAACTCCGCCTGGGAAGCGGCATTCCGCGCGATACCGCCACACCAACTCCTCAACCGCACCCTGCCCCCCGCGCGCCCCGACGGCCCGTGCCACCACCACGACGTCACCGACCCGACCGCAGAATGCCTGGCATACACCGACAGCGAACCCGTAACCGGCCCAGACCCCGTGCGCTGCCCGGAACCCGCCTGCCGACGGCTCATCGTCCTCGCCCGCATGCTCGACGCCCTTGCCCTCCACCACCATCACCGCGTCCTGCACATCGGTACCGACACCGGCTACGCCACGGCACTGCTGCGACACCGACTACGCACCGACACCGCCGCCACCGCGATCCTGCGCCCAAACCAGACCGGGCATCCGACCACCAACCACGAGTTCGACGGCGTCATCGTCGCTCGCGACAGCACCGCCATACCCGAGGGCACCATCTACGACCGGATCATCGCCACCTCCAGCGTCCCCCGCATCCCACCGACCTGGATCCAGCACACCCGCAGCGGGGGAGTCATCGTCGCCAGCATCGGCCACGGCGTGGTCCGACTCACCGTCACCACCCCCGGCACCGCCACCGGACACTTCCTCCGCACCACCACCCATCGTCATCCGTCGCCCACGACCGATGGCACCACCACCCAGCACGACCACCACCATCCACCGCGTCACATCCGCGCAACGGCCTCCAACCGCCCAGCCCGTACGCGCCTGCGCGCCGACGTCGACGATCTGCTGCGCTCGCTGGCAGGGCCGCACCACGAGTACCTCGTCACCACCTCGGAGACGCTGCACGCCGCCATCGCCCGACTGGACCCCCGATGGGCCCGGCCACTTCCCGTTGAACCACAGGATTTCGGCCTCACCGTGACCAGCGACGGCAAACACACCATCTGGCTCGGACCACAGCGACACCCTGTCCTCGACCTGGCACCGACACCGACAAACAGCACCACTGGCCACACCCGATAGAGCAACGTCCTGGAAGGACTCTCACAGGGGCAACGCGAACAGAATCACCACATGCGGCAGGGAGTTCCACGCCGTCGACATCCACGCCACTGTCCACCGCCCACTCTGACCAAGTCGGGAGAGTCCCCCGTGCGCCATGAACCCACCGTCGACGAGCTCGGACCACGTGAACACCGATTGGCGCTGGTGCTCGCCGCTCAACCGGCCACCGAGTTCGACCTCGCCGTCATCGAGACGGCCTACCCGATCGGGCCATCCACACCCACCGACCACGACGACCACTCGACGACCGCCCCGGCGTCATCGCCCGAGCACCCCGCCACCGTCCTCGGCATGCTGGACCGGCTCAGCCAGGCCGGATTCCTCACCCGCCACGAGACTTTCGAGACCAGCATCGGACTGGGCGGCGTCACGGCGGGCCCGCGCTGGACCGTGCGGATGCCGGTTCGCCAACTCGCACTCGGTCAAGCCCTCACACAGGACGCCGGCGAGTACGGCGCCACGGTGGCGAGAGTGGCCGATCTGGTGTGGCGAGTGCTGCACGACGCCGATCGGGTCGTCACCGGATACCGCCGTCACCCCCACCAGCACCCCTCAGGTCCACCCGGCTCACCGGTGTTCACCGACCGCGGGCAGGCGCTGGCATGGCTGACGACTCACGGACACGTCGTCGGCGACTACGCCGAAGCGCTGGCAGACCTCGGACAGCACGAACGAGCCTGGCATCTCATCGACGGCCTCTGGCCCTTGTTCCTGTACGTCAAGGACCGCCCGTGGCGGGCGAGGATGCACGCCCTCGGCCTCGCTGCCGCGCAATCGTGGGGCGATCCCGAGGCACAAGCCGAGATGCACACCCGACTGGGCATGGACGCGACAGCCAGTGGCCGCCACGCCGACGCCGACGGGCACCTCCACACTGCCCTGGCGCTCCGCGAGAACCTCGCAGACCATCTCGGTGCGGCTCATGTCCGGATGATGCTGGGACGACTGGGAATCGCCATCGCCGAACACCTCGACGCGAATCCCACCGCCGACGGCGCGCACACGCGCGCGACAGCACTCGGCGAAGCGGAAACCGAACTGCACCGGGCATTGACGGTCTACCGCGAGAACAAGGCTAGCCGTGAGATGGCGCTGACCCAGCACCTGCTGGGTGAACACGCCGCCATCTCGGGCCACGTCGAGGAGGCCCTCGAATTGCTGGGACGAGCCCAGATCGGATTCGACGCACTGGAGAACCCCGATCCCTACAACGCCGCCCGCGCCCGCGCGGCCGCTGGACGGATCCTGACGAGGCTGGGACGAGTCGGGCTCGCCAAGCACTACCTGGGCGAAGCCCTGGAGTCGTTGCGAACACTGGGGTCGGACGCCGAAGCCAACCGCGTCGTCGATGACCTGGCCGCCCTCGCCGCGACCCACGACTGCGCCGACCACCGGGTTCGCCGACCCCACCGGGACACCCACAACTGAGCGATGTCACCACCGCCCTGCGGTCGGCGGCGACCGCGCGACCAGCCCGTCGACGACGGCGACGGCAAGTCCAACGACGAGATGAATCCCCACAGCGTGGGGGCGGTGTCGGCCGTGTCGCGCCGACACTGGGCACCCGATCGGCTCAGTCCGTATCAGTGCCCCTGTCGTCCACGGCCGACTCGTCCGTGGATCCGGCACGCGTCACACCCATGAAGTACAGGGCGCGTGCCGCGTTACCACCCACCCCGTTCACACCACCGAGGAATAGATTCTTGAGCAGCAGACGTATTCTCCACATCCTGGCCGCCCTGGTCGCGGCCCTGTCACTGACCACGGGCGGCATCGCCTCCGCCGCGGAGCTGGACACCGCACCTGCGGGCCCGCCGGGGATCGAGGTGGCCGGCACCACCGCCGCGCCCGCACCGATCGACCCCGCCGACGGCGAGATCGGCACCCAGGTCGTCGGCGGGCACCGCGCGAGCGAGAACTACCCGGCGGTGGCGATCGAGTACGACACCGACGTCACCGACCCGCCCCGGATCGGGCACCTGGGCTGCACGGGCAGCCTGGTCAGCCCGACCAAGGTGGTGACGGCCACCCACTGCGTGACCAACCTGCCCACCACCACGACCGCCGCGGCGGACGAGGCGAAGCAGCGATGGGCGTCTCGCGACGGGTTCGGCGTCATGGCACCGCCGGTGTGGGTACCGGTCCAGGACCGCAAGCTCTACCTCAAGATCGGCGCGATCGACCGCTCCCGCGCCGAACGCGTGGAGATCGCGCGGATCGTGGTCAACCCGGCATGGCGGTGGATCCCCGACGCCACCAAACGGGGAGCGGACCTCTCCGTGATCATCCTGGCCGCGCCGGTGAACTACCGGCCGTTCCCACTGGCCGACTCCCTGCCGCGGCCCGGAACAACGGTCAGGGTGCTGGGCTGGGGAAGGCTGTCCAACGACACCACCGTCGGCGCCGAGGAACTGCAGGAGCTGTCCACCAGGGTGCTGCCCGCCCACCGGTGTTCCGGCGGCATGATCACCCGAGGCGACCTGTGCACGAACAACCCGAAAGACCGCAAGGGTGTCTGCAACGGCGACTCCGGCGGCCCGGTCATCCACTGGGACGGCCGGCGGTGGGTGCAGGTCGGCGTGATCAGCCGCAACGAACTGGAGGCGTGCGGGCTGGCCCCCGACGTCCACACCGGTATCGCGACCTACCTGAAGTGGGTCAAGGCCGTGGACAGCGGCCTGATCCCCATCGACCTGCCACTGTCCGCTGAGCAGGGCGGGCCGATCGCCCACCCGAGGATCCCGATCGGCACCACGCCGCTGCGGGTCCCCGGCCTGTACGACCTGACCGAGGCGGCCTGACCGGCCGCCGACCCGCGCGAAAGTCCACGCGACCGTCTCGCGCCGCCCAGGTGCTGTCGACGCCGCGAGCCGGATCACCTCGGTCCGGTTCGCGGCCGCGGTCCCCGAACACAACGGCATCAGCGCCGGCTCCAGCGACCGGGGCGAGACCGCTCACCGCGCCGTGTTCCCCGCAGCGGCGCGGTGAGCGCCCGACCGCCGACACACCAGACCGTCCATCCCCAGCCGATCCGGAGACACCGTGAACCCCCTCACCACCCACCAGCACACGCCACCGACCGGCACGACCTCCTCCGCGGTCGACCAGCCACACCACCCGGAGCCGACCACGACCGACCAACCGCTGATCCGCCGGCACGACCTCGAAGTGCCCGTCAACGTCATCGCCGCACTCACCCCTCCCTCGGTGCGGCAACAGGTGCAGCTGATCGCCCACCACGACACAGCGGCCCGACCACACAGCAGACCCGGCCTGACCGACGCGGTGTGGCACACCGACTTGGCCGTCCTCGCGGGCGCGATGCACGGCACCCGCACCACCATCACCCGCGACCACGCCTCACACCACCGTCCCCACTCTCGCCCAGGCAGGGCCGGCGTCCAGGCCCGACCGCACACTCCGCTCGCCGAGCAGCACCCGCGGCCGGCACTGCTGATCGGAAACCCATCGTGACCGCGCGTCCGTCCGTCCCAGCCATGAACCTGATCGCACTCTGCGGTGTACTACCCGGTCACAGCTTCAGCCTCGGTACCGCCGCCGCAGCCCTGGGCGACCACGTCGACACCGCACACGCCGCTGCCCTGACCGACGAACTCCTCGCCGCGGGGCTCCTGCAGCTCTGCACCCCGTCCGACCCCACCGTGCCACCGCTGCTCGGATGGCCCACGCCGCGGTTCCGGTTGACCAACAACCCCCGCGACACCGCCGAGAAGCCGGTGACCAGACCGGAAAAGGACGCGGTGCGCCGCGTGCTGCGCCACCTGCTGTCGCACTGCCTCGCCGCCGCCGAACGCCTCGCCCCCACGGCACGACGGTTCACCGAACGCGGGCCACTGCCGCAGTTCGACACCGACGAGAACGCGCAAGCCTGGTTCGTCGCCGAGGCGACGTCACTGCTCGACGCCCAACGCCTCGCGCTCGCGATGAAGGAGTTTTCCCACACCGTGCAGTTCGCCGAAGCGCTCGACCCGTTGCTGGTCGCGACCGACCGGCACGAGGAACTGCTGGTCGTATTGGAACGAGCGAAGTTCGCCGCCCGCCAGCTGCGCCACCCCATGCACGGGACCCTGTTCGCCCGAACCGCGGCGGCGCTGATCGCCCTGGGCCGCCCGGAGGAAGCTCTACAGCCAGGGAAAGAAGCACAGGCACTAGCCGAGATGGGCCGCGACGAGCGCAGCCTCTTCGACGCCCACCTCGTGCTCGGCCTCGCTCACCGCGCAGAGGGCACACACGAACAGGCCGCGGCGAGGCTGCGTGCCGCCTGGGAGATCGGCACCCGCCTGTCGACGACCGTGCCCGACGCGCACGTCTTGCTTGACCGCGTGGCCACCGAGCTCACCATCACCTATCTCGCCACAGACGACGTCGCCGTCGCCACCAGGAAACTCGCTCGCGACCTGCGATGCCGCCGCCGCATGGCCGCCGCTCGTGTCGCGCTCGTCCACGCCCAGATGAGCCCGCACAGCCCCAACGCGCTCACCTCACCAGCCGACGCACCACACACCGTGCCGGGTGATTCTGCGACTGTCCGTGAGATCGAATAGAAGCGGTACCCCCGGACACTCCGGAGAGCACCGCCCGTTGGCCTGAACGCCACCCTCGACCACGACACGACACCAGGCCACCGTCGGAGAACCGGC
>DATMCA010001096.1:0-5398 GCA_035559015.1 Umezawaea sp.
ATCACCGCGTCGCACCCGGCGAGCGCGGGCGCGAGCCCCGCGCCCGTCGTGAGGTCGACCCCGCGGGACCGCGAGAGGACGACCGCCGAGTGCCCGGCCTCTTCGAGCCGCTCGACGACCATCGTGCCGACCAACCCGGTCCCGCCCGCGACGGCTACCCGCATGGCGAACCCCTTCCCTCGTGGCGACGGCGTTCGCGCCGCTCACAGGGAGGACTCCGCGCACCGCGCGGACGTGACAGCGGACCGTTGAGTCCGCTGTCACATCACCGGGGCGTCCTGGTGCGCACCTCCTGGGCGGACAGCGGCCGGATGACGAGCGAGTACGAGTAGTCCTGGTCGGCGCGGACCTGGTAGCGGGAGCGCACCGGGTTGGGGGTGTCGCCGACGCCGGTGGCCGCGTGGTCGGCGTGCAGGGTGGTCCAGCCCGCGTTGCGCTTCAGCTCGAACGGGTACGCCGCGCGGTCCAGCTCGTCGTAGGGCGTGACGCTGACGTCGTTCGCGCCGGAGACGAGGAGTCCACCGGACCTGCCGTCGGTGAGCAGGGCCCATCGGGTGTCGGTGTGGTTGCCGTGGTCCTGCGGCCGGTAGTAGTCGACGTACTGCTCGTCCACCGTCGATCGGTTGACGCCGATCGGGGTGCCGTCCTTGCGGTCGTTGTAGCTCTCCTGCGGGCCGCGGCCGTACCAGGCGAACTGCTGGAACCGGTCGGGCACGGCCAGCGAGACGCCGATCCGCGGCAGGTACGGCAGGGTGCGGACCGCGCCCCGCGGGCTGACCTGGTGCGCCAGCCGGATCGTTCCGGCCACGTCGATCCGGTAGGTCATGACCTGGCCGAACGAGGCGTCCGGGCGGTCGGGGGCGGCCACGGTGGCGCGCACCTCGACGACCGCTCCGCCGGTCGGGTCCGGGCTCGCGGTCACCGACTCCACCGAGGTACGCAGCCGGTCGAGCCCGGCCGCGCGCCACAGCTCGCCCTCGGCCGTGCCCCACGAGTAGATCTCGTTGCTGATCGGGGCGCGCCACGCGTCGAGCTCCGGCCCGGTGACCAGGAGTTCGGTGTCGCGGACCGCCATCGAGTCGAGCGTGCCCGCGGCCTTGTCGAACCCGTACCGGAAACCGGGCCCGGACACCTCGACGCGGTCGGGGTCGTCCGCCAGCACGACGGTCCCCTGCCCGTCCGGCGGCTGAGCGCCCGGCACCACCGTCCCGCCGAGCGGGAACTGGTCGTGCGCGGCGACCGCGCCGGTCACCTCGACGTTCAGAAACCGTTCCACGTCACCGGGGTTGGCCGGTACGGGCACGCGCACGGTCGCGGTGGCGCCGGGAGCGACGTCGAGCGTCTGGCGACCCCGCGCCACCTCCCGCGTGCCCTCGACCACCTTCCACCGCAGCCGCGACCCCGCCGTGGAGGCGAACGCCCGCTCGCTGTGCACGCTCAGCACGCCGTCGGCGTAGGAGAACCGCAGCGGCTGGTGGACCCAGGCGAGCTGGGCGGTCTCGGGTTGGAGGAAGCGGTCCGAGCCGATCAGACCGTCCACACCGGACAGGCTCTCGCCGTTTGACAGGTACGTGCCCCGCGTCTCGAAGGTGTCGAAGTCCAGCGCCAGCACCGCGTCGGCCGCCGGGTCCCCGCCCGTCCCGATCACGGCGTCGGGCAGGGCGCGGTCGTAGATCCGCACGTCGTCGACGACGCCGTTGGCCATCCGGCCCGAGTAGTTGTCCTGCATGACCTCCGGGTTGCGGCCGATGTTGACCTCGTAGTGCGTGCGGTCGATCGTGCCGCTGAACGGCGTGCTGCCGACCTGGACGCCGTCGATGAACAGCTTCAGCACGGTGCCGTCGTAGGTACCGGTGAGCCGGTGCCAGTTGCCGTAGAAGTCGGCGGGCACCTGGGCGTGCACGGTCCGCCAGGTGCCGCTGTGGACGAAGAACTCCAGCGTGGTCCGGTCCTTCATCTTCAACGCGTAGGCGTGGTCGCCCTTGGCGATGATCGTGAAGTCACCGGTCCACGTGTCGGGCTTGACCCAGGCGTCCAGGGTCAGCGCGGTGCCGGTGATCTCCAGCTGCGGGTCCCGGTACACCTCCACGAAGTCGTCGAGGCCCGAGAGGTCCAGCGCCTTGCCGCGGTGGCCGTCCACGACCTCGGGCTTGCCGCTCAGGTGGGCCAGGATCCCGTTGCCCGACCCGTCCGGCGTGATCCTCACGTCCTGGCGGATGTTCTGCTCCGCCCAGTCCCAGATGAAACCGCCCTGGAGCTGCGGGTTCGCCCGGATGACGTCCCAGAACTCGCGGAAGTTGCCGAGGCTGTTGCCCATCGCGTGCGCGTACTCGCCGAGGATCACCGGCTTCGTCGTCGACACCGCCTGCTGCGCCAGCCGTTCCGGCGACGGGTAGCGCGGACCCCAGACGTCGGCGTAGGGCGCGTCGCCGTCCGGCGAGTTGGACTGGTGGTAGAGCGGTCGCGTCGGGTCGTTCTTCTTCGCCCAGTCGGCCATCGCGTAGTGGCCCGCGCCGAGACCGGCCTCGTTGCCGGTGTCCCAGAGGAAGACGCTCGGGTGGTTCTTGTCCCGCTGCACCATCGCGACGAAGCGTTCGAGGTAGGCGTCCTGCCACTCGGGCTTGTCCGCCAGGCACTCCGTCGGGCACGACTCGTGCGCGTGCGTCTCGATGTCCACCTCGTCGTCGATCCACAGCCCCTCGCGGTCGGCGAGGTCGTAGAAGTACGGGTCGGACGGGTAGTGCGAGGTGCGGACCGCGTTGACGTTGAGCTGCTTCATCAGCCGCACGTCCTGCTCCTGGCGCGCTCGGGGCACGTGCCTGCCGTGGTCCGGATCGGTCTCGGCCCGGTTGACGCCCTTGAACAGCACCCTCTTCCCGTTGACCTTCAACTGCCGGTCGGCGACGGTGATCTCGCGGAACCCGACGGCCTCGCTGGTGACGTGCCCGCCGACGGACAGCACGAGCGTGTACAGGTTCGGCGTCTCGTCGGTCCACTTCTCCGGATCGCGCACCTGCTGCGACAGCGCCACCTCGGTGCCCTCGGTCGTGCCGCGGAACGCGGCGACCTCACGGCCGCGCGGGTCGCGCAGCGAGGCGTTCACCGTCAGCGGCCCGCTCCGGTCGCGGGTCAGCGACACGCGGGCGTTCAGCGTGGCGTTCGTGTAGGTGTCGTCCAGGTCCGTCGTCACGGCGACGTCGCGGACGTGCGTCCTCGGCGTGGCGTAGAGCCAGACCGAGCGGAAGATCCCGCTGTAGCGCCACTGGTCGACGTCCTCCAGGTAGGAGCCGGAGCCCCAGCGGTGCACCTGGACCGCGATCCGGTTGCGGCCGGGGCGCAGCGCGGACGAGATGTCGAACTCGGCGGGCGTGTAGCCGCCCTGGTCGTAGCCGAGGTACTTCCCGTTGACCCACACGAAGTAGCCGGACGTCACGCCCTCGAAGCGGAGGAACGTGCTGCGGTCGCGCCAGGTCGCGGGCACGTCGAAGTCCCGCGCGTACGCGCCGGTCGGGTTCAGGTCCTTGGGCGCGAAGGGCGGGTTGTCGGGCTGGACCTCCTCGGTGATGTTGCGGAACACCGGGTGGTCGAGCCCGGCGGTCTGCCACGTGTGCGGCACCGTCGTGGTCTGCCACCCGCTGACGTCGTACCCGTCCGCGAAGAAGCCGTCGGGGACGTCCTGCGGCACGTCGGCCATCGCGATCTTCCACTGGCCGTCGAGCGACGCGGTGTACGGCGTGCGCTCCTCCCGCCGCGCCGCCGAGGCCACGTCCGCGTACGGCCGCAGTTCCGCGTGCGGCGCCTGCTGGCCCTCACCGGTCATCCGCGGGTTGTCGAGGTAGGCGTAGGCGTCGGGGGCCGCGACCGATCTGTCCCCCCTGGCCTCGGTCACCACGCCCGCGACGAGGCAGACGGAGAGCAGGGCGGTCAGGAGTGCGCGCATCCGGGTCCTCCAAGACTCCACACGGTCACTCAAGATGTAACGAAAGGCAACACAAGGGGCAATAGGGCATTGGTATGCCTCCGTTGCCACTCGGCTTCCGGGTGAACGCGATGGGCGCCGCGAGGATCCGCGAAAACCAGGACGAGAGCGACGGCCGGGTCCTACCGTTCACCCATGACCGCGCCGCAGCCGCCCGAGGTGGAGCTCTGGCGCGGAAAGCCGGGGCGCTACCCGGTCTTCACCCGCTACGACCTCCTCCTGGTCCCGTTCCAGATCGCCTTCCTGGCCTTCGTCGGCTACGGGTTCATCTGGCGCTCGGCGAACGACGGCGACAAGACCGGCGTGGTCGGCGGGACCATCGCCTGCGTGCTCGTGCTCGGCCAGGGGATCGGCAGGCTCGTCCTGCGGCAGCTGACGTTGCGGTCGGCCGAGTACGTCGTCACCGACCGGCACGTCGTGGTGGTGACGAAGGTGTTCGGGCGCGAGCGGACGCAGGCCGTGCCCATGCGGCGGATCGAACCGCCGGTGCTGGCCGAGTCGGCGGACGGAACGGGGTCGATCACGTTCGGGGACACGAGTCTCTTCGACGGGGTCAGCGGGCGCGGCGACACGGCCGACCGGGAGTCCCAGCCGCCGGAACTGGTGCGGATCCCGGACGCCCGGCGCGTGCGGGACCTCATCGCCGAGGCGCGGCGGGCGGCGGTGGCGGGTGGACGTTGACCTGCTGCCGTCGGAACGGCTGCTGTGGCGGGGCAAACCCGCGCGCTACCCGCTGTTCGAGGCGGGTGACCGGTTCTTCGCGGCGATCTGGCTCTTCGTGGTCGGCTGCGGTGCCGTCGTGATGATCGGCAACGACGACGTCCCGACCTACTTCAGGGTGGCCTTCCCGGCGATGGCGGTCTGGTTGGTCGTGGCTAAACTGGGCCTGCGGCGCCTCACCGTGCGCAGCACCGAGTACGTCCTCACCGACCAGCGGGTCGTGGTGGTGACCAAGCCGTTCGGCTCCCGCCGCGAGAACTCCGCCTACCTGGACCAGATCGGCCCGCCCGACCTCATCGGGCACGACGACGACAGGGGCACCATCACGTTCGGCAAGCCGGGCGTCCCCACCTGGCAGGGAGCCCGCCCCGACCCCGCGCGGGCGATCGCGCTGGAGTGGATCACGGGGGCCGAGGCCGTGCGCGACCTGATCGTCGAAGCGCGGGCGGGTCGGGCCTAGGTCAGCGCCCGCAGGCCCAGGTCGACGATCGTGTCGACGTACGCGGCGTCGACCGGCCGCCCCGACACCAGCAGTCGGTAGTGCAGGGGCGCGAAGACCAGGTCCAGCGCGCTGTCGGCGTCGACGTCGGACCGGATCTCCCCGCGGCCCTGCGCCGCGCGCAACGCCTCTCGCACGGGAGCCCGCCGGGGCTCGAACCACTGCTCCTCCAGCGCTCGGGCCAACTCCGGGTCGCTCTG
>DATMCA010001097.1:0-2312 GCA_035559015.1 Umezawaea sp.
CCGGCGCGACGCCATCGTCGGTGCGTGCGAGGACATTCGTTCCGGCGCATTGCATTCCAGCTTCGTCGTGGACGTCATCCAGGGTGGGGCTGGCACGTCGACGAACATGAACGCCAACGAGGTGATCGCCAACCGAGCACTGGAGCTGCTCGGGCACACCAAGGGCGACTACGCGCACCTGCACCCGAACGAGCACGTCAACCTGAGCCAGTCCACCAACGACGCCTACCCCACCGCCGTCAACATCGCCACGATCACCGCCGTGCGCGAACTCGCGGAGGCGATGACCGGGCTGCAGCAGGCTTTCGCCGACAAGGCAGACGCGTTCTCCGACGTGCTCAAGATGGGTCGTACCCAGCTTCAGGACGCCGTTCCCATGACGCTGGGCCAGGAGTTCGGAACCTACGCCGTGATGCTCGGCGAGGACCGCCTGCGGCTGGAGGAGGCCGTCACGCTGCTGCACGAGGTCAACCTCGGCGCCACCGCGATCGGCACCGGTCTCAACGCCCCGCCCGGGTACGCCGCGGCCGCCTGCCGTCACCTCGTCGAGGTCACCGGCCTGCCCCTGCAGACCTCCCCCGACCTCGTCGAGGCAACCCAGGACTGCGGCGCGTTTGTCCATCTGTCCGGCGTGCTCAAGCGCATCGCCGTGAAGCTGTCGAAGATCTGCAACGACCTGCGGCTCCTGTCGTCCGGGCCGCGGGCCGGCCTCAACGAGATCAACCTGCCCCCCGTGCAGGCCGGGTCGTCCATCATGCCCGGGAAGATCAACCCGGTGGTTCCGGAGGTGGTCAACCAGGTCGCGTTCGAAGTCATCGGCAACGACGTCACGGTGACCATGGCCGCGGAGGCCGGGCAGCTCCAGCTGAACGCGTTCGAGCCGATCATCCTGCACTCGCTGGGCGAGAGCGTCACCCACCTGACCGCGGCCTGCCGCGTGCTCGCCGACCGGTGCGTCAAAGGGATCACCGCGAACCCGGACGTCACCCGCGCGTTCGTCGAGAACTCCATCGGGCTGGCCACCGCCCTGAACCCGGCCATCGGCTACGCGGCGGCGACGGAAATCGCCAAGGAAGCTCTGGCCACCGGCCGCGGGGTCGCCGAGCTGGTTCTCGACCGGAAGCTGATCCCGGCCGAACGCCTCGAGGAGATACTGCGCCCGGAGAACCTGGCGCACCCACAGGGCTGACCGGTCAGGAAACCCTGCGGGACATCGGTGCGGACGCCCCCGGAGGTGTGCCACCCGCTGCGGCCGGTCCGGAGGCGGAGCCCCGCCGCCCGCGGCGTCACCGGCGGTCCCACCCGGTTCCTATCAAGGGCCAGCCGGGCAGGTGCGGGACAGCCGGTGGTTCCGGTCGCTGTTCGTGCTGCAGCCCGACCTCGCCGCAATGAGCGTTTCCGGTCTCGCGTCCGGCTGCATACCCTGATCGGCATGGCACTGTTCGCGATCTGGCCGTTCACCCGGCTGGTGCATGCCTTCACCGCGCCCGTCCACTACCTGCTCCGGCCATACATCGTCGATCGCACACGGTCGGGCGGCCCTGCTGCTCGCCCCGATCGCCGCGGCTGGGAGCGGATCAGATGAGCGCCGCGCAGAAGTCCTCCCTCGACGCATTAGCCCGCGAACTGCTCGCCGCAGCCAGCGCATCGTCCAGCGGGCGCGCCGCGCGCACCGTCTACGGCGGTCACGAGCACGTACTCCGCCAGACTGTGATCGCGCTGGCGGCCGGGCAGGCGCTCGCCGAGCACGAGAACCCCGGCGAGGCCACCGTTCACGTCTTGCACGGGCGGGTCCGCCTGGTCTGCGGCCCGGACTCCTGGGCGGGCAGGAAAGGCGACCTGTTGATCGTCCCGCTCGCCCCGCACAGCCTGGAGGCCGCGGAGGACTCGACGGTGCTGCTCACGGTGGCGAAGACGAGTCGCTAGCTTCGATCACCGCATGAGTGCCCGGTGGCAGCCGGCCGGCTACCTACCGCCGGGAAACGGATCTGAACGGGCACAATGCCGACGTCCGCGCTCGACGCGCTGACCCGAGGACTGCTCGGTGGCGCCCCACGACGCTGTCGGCTTTCACGGGGTGGAAGTGCGGGCTGTGACTGGTCTGCGGAAAGCGCGGCGGCGCTACCCTCGGGTTTCGCACGATCCGCGTAGGGCGGCACAAGTCCCTTCCGAGGAGTCCGCGCATGCTCTCAGACCGGTCCCGGCCCATCGTCGAGGCAACGCTGCCCGTGGTGGGGGAGAACATCGGGGAGATCGCCCGGCGCTTCTACGAACACCTGTTCGCCAACCACCCGGAGTTGCTCGACGGCACC
>DATMCA010001098.1:0-9913 GCA_035559015.1 Umezawaea sp.
TTTCCCGAACTGCGGCAGTAGCAGACCATCGGGATCCAGCTTGGGCGCCGTTCGCGCCAAGACGTCCGCCGGACTGCCCTCGCGGACGTCGTCCTGGGGGAACGCGGCCAGCAGCACGGGCGTGCCGATGGCGGCGGCGTACTGGGTCGTGGACCCGTGGTCCCCGAGCACCAGGTCGCTCGCGATCGTGGTGGCCCGCCAGCCCTCGTCCGGCGGGATCAGCAGCAGGCCGGCGGCGACGTGGTCGTCGAGCCACGCCCGCACCTGCCACGCCCCGTGCACCGCCCAGATGTTCGGGTGCAGGATGGCCGCGACCCGGTGGTCCCGCCGGGGCAGTTCGTCCAGCAGACGACCGCACAACTCGAACCACGTGCCGAACGTCGAGTCCCGCGACCACGTGGAGCTGATCGTGACGAGCCGCTGGTCGTCCGCGACCCCCAACGCCCGCCGGTAGTCGCCGCGCCGCGGTGCGCTCGCCACCATCCGGTCCAGGCAGACGTCGCCGACCACGACGGCCGTGCCGAGCGCTTCCGGGCAGGACTCGCGCAGCGCGGCGACCTCGTCGTCGTGCGTCAGCGCGATGGCCGAGGGCAGCAGACGGCCGCGGTGGACCAGCGTTTCCCGGCTCAGGCCGGGGAGGGGGATCGACGCCTTCCCCGCGTGCCGACCGAACTTCCGGGACGCCAGGCTGCTCGCGCCGTGCGGCAGCAGCAGCACCCGACCGTGCACCTGCTCCAGGTCGTTGTACCCGGCGGCGAGGACGAGGTCGAACTCGTTCTCCACCGCCTGGTGCCACGGGACGACGAGCCCTCCCTGCCGCCGCACGAACTCCTCCGTGCCGTGCCACAGCTTTCCGGTCTCGGACACGCTGAAGATGACCTGAACGCGATTGTCGTTTCGCAGCAACGGGATCACGTCGGAGATGAGCCTCGTGCCCGCCGCCGGGTGCGGCACCACGACCAGGACGGTCCGACAGCCCGCCACCGTGACGCGCCGGTCCGCATCGAGCCCGATGGGGCCACGGATCCACTGGTCCGTCATCGCCGCACCCCCAGCAGGGCGTCGCCCGTGCCGCAGTCGAACGTGAGCACACCGCGAGCGGCCAACGCCTCGTGGTCCACGGCGCGGTGCCTGGTCATGACCACCACGGTGTCGACGGTGGACCAGTCCACGTCGTCCAGCGCGACGCTGTGCAGGGCCGTGCCGTCGAGCAGGTCGAGGCGGGGCACGTGCGGGTCGTGGTACTCGACGGACGCCACCCGCCTCAACTCCTCGACCACGGCCACCGCCGCGGACCGGCGGACGTTCGGCACGTCGGCCTTGTACGTCACGCCGACGACGAGGATCCTGCTGCCGCGCAACGCTCTTCCGTTCGCCCGCAGCGCTTCCACGAGGCGGTGGACGGTGTGCGGGGGCATCGCGTCGTTGACGGCGAGGGCCGCGTCGACCACGGGGCTCCGCGCGCCCACCCTGCTCGCGCAGAGCGCGAAGAACCGCGCGGCGACCGGCACGCAGTCGCCACCCGCCCCGGCGCTCGGCGCGTGTTCCAGGAACCCGAACGGCTTCGTGCCCGCCGCCCGCAGCACCTCCGCCACATCAACCCCGTGCGCCCGGCACAACCCGGCGAGCTCGTTCGCCAGCGAGATGTTGACCATCCGGAACGTGTTCTCGAAGACCTTCACGAACTCCGCCGCCAACGCCGACCCGACTTCCACCACCGGGTTGCCGATGGCGCGCACGAACTCGGTCGCCCGCCGTGCGCACCGGGGCGTGTACCCGCCGACCACCCGCGGCACCGCCCGGAACGGGTGGGTCGACCGACCGGGATCGACCCGCACGGGCGCACTCGCGACGGCGAAGTCCGCCCCGGCCCGCAAGCCGGACCGCTCTTCCAGCAACGGCACCACGTGCTCGTCCACCGTGCCGGGCGGACACGTGCTCTGCACCAGCACGAGACCACCCACCTCGATGACCGCGGCCACCGACTCGACGGCTCCCGTCAACGCCGTCAGGTCCACCCCGCCACGAAGGTCCGGCGGCGTCGGCACGCAGAGCACATGGGTACGAGCCCGTGGAACCCCACCACCCGACACCCGCAACCGCCCGCTCACGACCGCGTCCCGCACCGCACCCTCCGCCACGGTGCCGAGCCCGAAACCGGCCACCCCGTCCACGATCCGCCGCACCCGCTCCGACGACACGTCCAACCCGAGCACCGCGAACCCCGCCTCGACCGCGGCGAGCGCGGTCGGCAACCCGGTGAACCCCAACCCCAGTACTACGACATCCGGTGTCTCCATCGACGAACTCCTTTGTGCGATGAGAAGTGGTTGTCATCAGCGTGGAAGGGGGTACTGGTTAATATCCTTTACGTCGACCTTCGGAGTGGCATCGGCGCTGCTCGGGAAGTTGCGAGTGATCGTCGGATTGGTGAAACCGCGTTAATGCGGCATTTGCCGCAGGGATTACCCCTTCAGATCCCCTTCATTGATCTTTCGTGTTCCAGAAAGCCGTGCGGACTAGCCCGACCGGGCTACCTTCCGTCACATCGTGGTATCGGATCGTGACAAAACGCTGGTACGGGAGTCGAATCGGGAGCACACTCGGAGAGCAATCATTGCTTCCAGCGAGGGGTGGCGCTGGTGACCATCGATTTCCGCATACTCGGCCGAACATGCTTGCGGGTGGGTGACAAGTTCATCGGAGATTGGGGTGCTCCCAAGGAGCGCGGAGTGCTGGCCGTACTGCTGGTGCACGTGGGAAAAGCCATTCCCGTCCGTACTTTGGCGGAATGGGTGTGGTCCGAGGGCAGGGCACCACGGGATCCGATCGGCGCTCTGTACACCTACACCACGCGAATACGCGCGGCCTTGCGTCGAAGTGGGGTGGAATTCGACCTGGCGAGCGACGACGGGGCCTACCGACTCGCGGTCGACGAATCGTCTATCGACTACAGGGCCTTCCGGACGCGCGTGGGTGAGGCGCGGAGAGTGGCGCGCGATGGCGACCAGGACACCGCGCGCGTTCTCCTCCAGGACTCGCTGGCCCTGTGGCACGGTGAACCGCTCGCCGACCTCGACACCGATCGGGCGGCGAACTGGCGGCGCGTCGCGATCCGCGACGAGTGGCTCGCGACCAACAGGGCGCTGTTGCAGAGCCTCCACCACGTCGGCGAGTTCAACGAGATGCTCGACGTCCTCCAGGCGATCCAGGTCGACCACGACCTGGACCTGTTGTTGGCCAAGCTCCGGCTTCAAGCGCTGTATGCCCTGGACCGCGGGGACGACGCCATCGAGTACTACCTGGACTACTACCACCGCGCCAAGGCTGCGGCCAACGACGTCCGCGCCGACGAACTGCGCGGCTTCCACGACCGGCTCATCAGGCCCAACCCGGCGCGGCAGGTGCCGGAGGAGCGGACCGGTACGACTCGCGGGCCGTGGAACCTGCCTTACGGGATGGCCGAACTCGCCGGGCGCGCGGACTTGGTGGCCGAGCTCGACGCCCTCGTCACGGATCGACCCAAGCCGGGGGTGATCACGCTCGACGGGCTGCCCGGCGTCGGCAAGACTGCGCTCGCGGTGCAGTGGGCGCACCGCGCTCGGCGTCGTTTCCCCGACGGCGTCTGGTTCGTGAACCTCAACGGGTTCGGTGACGGTGCCGCGGTGGAGGAGGAGGAAGTGGTCACCGGTCTGCTGGAGGAGTTCCGGATGACCGCCGACTGCCCACCCTCGCCCGCCGCTCGGCGGGCGAAGCTCCGCGAGGTCCTCAACCACCGCCGGATGCTGGTGCTGCTCGACAACGCCCACGACGCGGGGCACGTCGAACCGCTCATCCCGTTGTTCTCCGGTTCCGTCGTGGTGGTGACGAGCCGGGTTCGGATGAGCGAGTTGGTGATGCACCACGGAGCGCGGTGTCTCACCGTGTCACCGCTTGCGAACGACCACGCCGCCGAGTGGCTCCGAGTGCGGATCGGGGCCCGCGCGCTCGCCGAGCCGGAGGCGCTCACCCAACTCGCGGCTCTCGGCGGCGGGCTGCCGTTGGCGCTCGGGATCATCGGCGAGTACGTGGCCGCACAACAAGGACGATCACTGCGGGACTTCGTCGAGCAGCTCAAGCAGCGGCGGGCCGTGCTCGGCCTCGGTCACAGCGGCAGCCGTTTGGCGACATCCTTGCGCGCCGTGTTCGACTGCTCCTACCGCGACTTGCCGTCCGAGCAGCAACGGCTGTTCCGGCTGCTCGGCATCTACCCTGGGCTCGAGTTCCCGCTGAGGGTCGCGGCCGCGATCGCCGGCGTTCCGGTGGCGGAGGTGCGCGCTCACCTGGAAGGTCTGGTGTGGCACAGGTTGCTCGAAGTGCGGGAAGGCGACCGCTACGCGTTCCACGACCTGCTCCGCGACTACGCGTCCGAACGGGTCGAGATCGAGGAGGAACAGGATCGCGACTCGGCCGCGCTCCGGATGACCGACTGGTTCCTGCACACGTGCAACCACGTCGACAGGAAGCTCTTCTCGTTCCGCGAAGCCGTACCGATGTTGCCCCTGTCCTCCGGAGTGGAACCGCTGTCCTTTGCGGACAGTGATGCGGCGTTGGAGTGGATCACCGCCGAGCGCGGGGAGGTGTCCCAGATCATCACCTTCGCGGCCTCCGCGCGTGCTCTGCACGACCACGTGTGGAGACTGGTCAACGTCAGTCTGGAAGCCATTCTCTCGCAAGGCTTCCAGGCCGAGGTGATGCAGGGTCTGGAGGCGGCGGTGGTCACCGCCCGGTCGGCGGGCGATGTCTTCGGCGAGGCGGGGTCGCTGGCGAACAAGGGCTTCGCCTGTGCCCGGTTCCACGACCACGACGAGGCCGCGAGGTGCTTCAGGCGCGCGTACGAGTTGTCCGAGAGCATAGGCGACCGCACCGGCGTGGCCACGGTTCTGCGCAACCAGGCCGAACGCGCCTCCGTCCTGGGGGATCACGCCGAGGCGATGGCCCTGTTCGACAGAGCGCTCGACATCGCGCGCCAAGAACAGGACCTCGACACCGAGGCCGGTGTGCTGCACCGCGTCGGGGAGGCCATGCACCGCCGTGGGCGCAACGACGAGGCCCTCACCAACCTGCACTTCGCCTGGCAGATCCGGGAGCGGATCGGCGACGTGCGGGGTCGAGGCGCGACGCTGGCCGCCATCGCGCTGGTGCTCCTGGACAAGGATGATCACCACGGCGCACTGGGATTCGCCCACCGGGCGATGGTCGAGTTGCGGCATACCAGGCAGCTCGCACTGGAGAGCGAGGCCGCCGTCGTCGCGGCCGTCGTCCACCGGAACCTGAAGGACTGGAAGCTGGCGGGCTTCTACGCCGAGCTGGCGGTGGACCTCAGCAGGAGGGCGAGGGACCCGCTTCGTCAGGCTCGCGCGCAGGACACCCTGGGGCAGGTCCGCTACGGCGAAGGTAGGCACCACGAGGCCCGCGAGTGCTGGGAATTGGCCAGCGGTCTCTACACTGAACTGAAGGATTCCAGGGCTTTTGGAATACGAGCCCAGTTGGCCGAGTGGGCGACGCCCAAGTTGCCTGATGCGCGCTCGGAAGCAGTCGAGGGGCATCGCTCACCCATCGGTGATGGAGAGGCCACCCAAAGTTGACCGCTGGTATGGAATGGTGATTGTGACCAGTGGTCATATTTGACCCGCCGCCGAGGAATACTCGTCTTCGCGCCGTGCGTCACTGTTGCGACACTTTTGAGTGCCATGACCACTGAGGGTGAAGAATAGCGTAGAAATTGACCGAAAAAAAGCGGTTTCGGGCGTTATAGGGGGCGCATGGTCCCTCGTACGTGCCCTGTCTGTCACGCTGCGTGCACGCTAAGGTATCTTGGCCCCGTGACCATGAAGATCACCAAGCCCTACGGGGCGATGCGACAGCTGAAGAGGACCGTTCAAGGCCTGGCTGTCGCCGTGTTCACCGCCCTCGCGTTGCTGCTGGCGACCTCGGTCGCCAGCGCTGCGGAGGGTCCGACGACAACGGCGGCCACCGAGGTGACCGCCGTCGCGTCCGGCGTCGCGGGAGATTTCGCCTGTGACACCGATTCCATGCGCTGGGGATAGCGAGTGACCAGGCCAGCCGCAAGGCTGGAACCTTCGACATCCCACTAGCGCACCACCGCCCCGGCTCGGCGCCAACCGAGTCGGGGCTTCTTTTTGTGCCGATCCAGGATGGATCCCCCTGGGGCCGGTCACAAGTAGGCGAGCTGTCCCGCTGATAAGAGTTACACCACAGGGGTGGGGGTCGTCAGGCGAATGTGGTGCTCGCCATCGGTATGAATGTGAGGCGAATGCCCGAGCGGGCAGGCGTCCGGTCGGCGCCAATTCCGCAGTATTGCCAGGTGGGCAATGCCATCTCGTACCTGGTGCGGGATTGGTATTGTCGGCGAACTAGCCACTTCGGGATCTGCGGTTGCCCGTGCGTCTCGGGCGTGTCCACTCCGTCCGGAGTCATCGACAGCGGCTACTCTGCGTAGTCAAATCTGGTTCGGCCACTGTGATCGGTGTCGGCCGGCCCGGCAAGCGCTCGTTGATTTTGTTCCGGCTTGCTCATCGGCGAGGCGAAACGTACCGATGGGTATCGAGTTGAATTGTCAACCAACCGGCCGGTCGAACTGGAAACCCGGTCGTTCCTCGACAGGCTGAGTCGTTCTGCGCGTGTGAATAGCAGCGCAGATGAGGACGAGTGTGGTGACGCCTGCGGCGCAGAGGAGTTGTAGACGGGCGATGGGGTCGCTCAACATGAGTAGCACGATGGCGGTAATGCCGGCTAGGGCCAGGTAGCTGAGGTAGGGGTAGGCCCACATGGGGAACGTGAGTAGGTGTGGGGCGGTTTGTTCCAGGTGTTTGCGCAGACGTAGTTGGGAGATCGTGATCAGGGCCCAGACGATCAGGACTGTGGAGCCTGCTGCGCTGATGAGGACCAGGAAGATGGTGTCGGGGTAGAAAGCGTTGAGTAGCACTGAGATGAAGCCGAACGTGGTGGAGAACAGGACGGCTCGTCTGGGGGATCCGGTGGTGCGCAAGGACTTGGGGGCGTCGTTGCGGTCTGCCAAGTTGGAGAGCATGCGGGAGGCGCCGTAGAGGGTGGCGTTCAAAGCCGATAGGAGTGCCACGAAGATGACGGCGTTCATCAGAGGGGCTGCGGCGGGGATGTTCAGGTGGGACAGGACGGCTGTGTAGGGGCTCGTTGAGACAGTGGAGTCGTTGTAGGGCAGGAGGATGACGACTACGGCTAGGGAGCCCAGGTAGAAGATGGTGATGCGTAGGACGCTGTCCTTGATGGCTTTCGCTACCGCTGTGGCTGGGTTGGGGGTTTCTGCGGCTGCGATGGTGACCACCTCGATGCCGCCGAAGGCGAAGACGACGATGAGCAGGCCCGCTATCGTGCCGGACCAGCCGTTGGGGAAGAAGCCGTGGGTGGTGAGGTTGGTCAGGCCGGGGGAATCGGTGCCTGGTAGTAGGCCGGTGATGGCCAGGACGCCCACGGTCAGGAAGGCGATGATGGCGGCGACCTTGATCCAGGCGAACCAGAATTCGAACTCGCCGAAGCTGCGGGTGGTGAAGAGGTTGACAGCCGTGAAGGCCGTCATGAAGAGCAGGACCCAGGACCATTGGGGAACGGCGGGGAGCCAGTTGGTGGCGATCTTGGCTGCGGCGCTGGCTTCTACGGCCAGGACGACGACCAAGGCGAGCCAGTAGAGCCAGCCGACGGTGAAGCCGGCCCATCTGCCCAACGCCTTCTCGGCGTGGAAGGAGAAGGCGCCGGTCGACGGGTAGGCGGCGGCCATCTCGCCGAGCATGCGCAGCACCAGCAGGGCCAGGCCGGCGGCTGCGGCGAACGAGATGAGGATGCCGGGGCCGGCGGCGGCGATGCCCGCACCTGTGCCCACGAAGAGGCCGGAGCCGATGGCGCCGCCGAGGGCGATCATGGTCAGGTGGCGTTGTCGGAAGCCGCTCATCGGGGGAGTGTGCCAGGCGCGGCACAACCGTTCACATAGCCGTTGATGATGTGGCCCGCCGTGGTGTGGTCGAGTAGCAATTGGCCGGTGGTCAATAGGTGTTCGGCCAATTCGCGTTGTGATTGCGGGTTGACGGGGGCGGCGCCGAGGATGGAGATGACGAAATCGGTCACGTGGGTGGTGACCTCTTTCAGTTCCACGAGGAGTTCGCGGTCTTCGCGGATCACGTGTGGCTCTTCGCGGATTCGTAGCAGTCGGGGCAGGTGGGCCAGAGCCACTCGGCCTTGGTGCTGCGTTGGCGGGGTACCAGCAGGTCAAGGCCGCAGAATGTGGTGCCCTCGTCGCCGGGCAGCAGGTCCTGGGAGATCACGTGTCGGCCGCCCTGCGAGGGCTGCCAGCGGAAATCGAACACGGGGTCAGGGTGCCTGATGGGGGGCGTTGTTAACCACGGGCAAGTGCTTTCTAACAGTTGTCCCCACACTAACGTGGTAGTGGTTGTTCGGGATCGCGGATCTAGGCTTGATCGTATGAACGACTTCCAGGCGACAATGCTCGAACGGGCCATTGGGCGGACGTTGCGGAAGTGGCGACGATCACGGGACTTGAGCCTCGTCGAGGCCGGGTCGTTGCTCAGGTGCTCCAACGCGAAGATCAGCATGATGGAGAACGCCGTGCGCCCGGTGAACCCCACGGACGTGATGGCGGCGGGGTTCGCGTACCAGGTGTCGGGGCCGGAGCGGGACAAGCTGTACGGGGACGCCGTGTGGGCGAAGCAGCAGCGGTTGTTGGCCGGTGTGGAGGAGAACCTCTTGTTCGACGCGGCCCTGGACTACATCGAGTTGGAGTTCGAGGCGTCGCTGCTGAGGATCTTCCGGTTCGACCTGCTGCCGGGGCTGCTCCAAATCCCGGAGTACACCAGGGCGACCATTCGCGCGGATGACCTCGACAGGGCCGAGGTGATCTTGGCGCAGCAGGAAGTGATCCGGGCGGAGAGGCAGGCGCGACTGAAGGAGAAGAACCCGCTGAGGGTGGAGGCGGTGTTCAACGAGGCGATCATCAGGGCGGTCGTCGGTGGGTCGGCGGTGATGAGGGCTCAACTGCTCCACCTGATGGCGCTGGCGGAGTTGCCCAATGTCGAAATCCAGATCATGCCGTTCAGCCAGGGGGCCTACCCGGCGATGGGATCGACCTTCACGCTGCTGTCGTTCCCGCACGAGCAGCACGTGGATGTGGTCTACGTGGAGAACTTCATGCAGGGCAACTACATGGAACGTCCGGGCGACCGCGAGCTGTGTAACCTCAGGTTCTCCGGCCTGCGAAGAGCCGCGATGAGCCCAGGGGAGTCGCTGGAGTTGATCGCGGAGGCCGCCGAGCGCCTGTGAGGGGTAGCGATGAGCGACATCGAGTGGCGCAAGTCGAGTCGGAGTGTCAGTCAAGGGGCCTGCGTGGAGATGGCGGTCCGGTGGCGGAAGTCGAGTCGGAGCGTCAGTCAGGGCGAGTGCGTCGAGGTGGCGTTCGTCGGGATGGTGCGGGACTCGAAGAACCCTGACGGTCCGGTTCTTGCGGTGGGGAGCCGCAATTTTGCGGAGTTCATCGCCGCGGTGAAGCTGGATCGCTTCAGCTCCTGATGCATTTCGCTCACGCCCCGTATCCGTGAAGCTTATTCGCATCTCCTATGGCAATGTTTTGCCATTCTGACCTGTCGGTTTGCTGAAGAGCAGTGGTTCGGCAACGGTCGCTGCGAAAGACTCCTGTCGTTGCGGGCACAAACCGCACAAACGACAGGAGTTGGGCATGTCTCGCAGATTCGGCGTGATGGCCGCCGTGGTGCTCGGGCTTTCGCTGGTGAGCGCGGTGCCGGCGACGGCCGATCACGGTCGCGCGTTCCCGACGGAGTTCGCGCTTCCCAATGGTTTCCTGCCCGAG
>DATMCA010001099.1:0-3046 GCA_035559015.1 Umezawaea sp.
AACCGGAACCGGACGGTCGCGGTGTCGGCTGCCAGCTGGTCAGCCTCCATCCGATCCGTCCCGGCGACGCCAGGAGTGACTGGGGCGCCGCGGCGATGGCGGGTGGTCTCGATGAGTCCGGCGGCGTTGATGGCGTCGAGCTGGGCCAGCAGCCGGGCCAGGACCGTGGCCGCGTCGCCCGGTGGCTGTGAGGTCTGAACCAGGGTGCGGTGCAGTGCGGTGATGTTCCACTCGCCGCCGGTGCCGTTGCCGGTTGAGGCGGGCAGCACGATGTCGAGCAACCAGTGGGGCGGCTTCCCGGTCAACGCGGGTGTCTGGTGCACGTCGATGCCGACCACCTGGTCGCCCCGCACCAACCCGTCCCCCAACGTCTGGAACCACACGCTGGTCAAACCCATCGCCGATGCCCTCGCCCCCCGATCTCGAGCTAGCTTGCCGCCGAACTTGACCCACAGGATACCCAGAGCTAGACCCTTGCAGCGCAACAAACCTAGAGCTATCGTCGTAGATATACGGGGTTGGCGAAGGTCACTAATGGCGCCGCTCCGAGCATCGCGATAGTTGTCGATCACGAGAGGAGTGGTTCCGCGATGCTGATGCGCACCGACTCGTTCCGCGCTCGTTCCGCGAGCTGGACCGCCTCCCGTGCACCGGCACGGAGCAGGATTGGGCCACCTCGTTCGACCGACACCGAGGCCGCAAAATTTGCCCGCGGCGGGACATTCCCGCTGCCGGGCTCGGATCTGCGTCGTGCCGCACGGATCGGAAGTGCGCGAATCGGAAGTGCGCGAACGTCGTGGGGGTGGCCGTGACACGTCCAGCTAGGGTGCGCGAGCCGCAGATAGTCGCCGAACAGATCGCTGCGCTGCGCGTCGAATGCGAACGGACAGCCAGCAGGTTCCACGTCGGGGCACTGGACGCCCTGCGTTGGCTGACCGAAGGTGGGCCGGGCCCTCTGACCGGTCACCTCGCCGAGAAGCCACTCATGGTCCGCTCGCTGGTTCGGGAACTCGCTGTCGCCGAGGGAGAATCCTACGGACGGAACCGGGCTAAGGGCAGGTACGCGCAGGGAGTCTTGCACGCGCTGATGTGGGCGCAGTACGCCACGACCGCGCCTCCGGTGCCCCTGCAGTCGCCGGCCGCCCGCGCAGCACGGCAGCCGCATTACCGGCACACCGGATGATGCAGACATGTCCGATCGAGAGGACATGCAACACTCGGTGGGGGATGCGGGTGAGTGAGCGGGGGCGGGATCTCTACGGCCTGCTGGGAGTGGGGCCGGACGCGGACGCCGGCGAGGTGGCCCGGGCCTACCGGCGGCGGCTGCGCGAGGTGCACCCGGACACTCGGGACCGGCTGACGGACGGCCCGGAATCGGCGCAGGCCGGTCTGCGGGCGCTGCAGGAGGCGTACGCGGTGCTGCGCGACCCGGCCCGGCGGGCGGGCTACGACGTGCAGCGGCGGGCGGCGCTGACGCGGGCGGACCCACCGGCGACGGGCGTCGCGGTGCCGGTGCCGGTGCGGGTGCGGGCCCGCCGACCGCCGGCACGGGACTGGCTGATCCGGGTGGGGCCGGTGCGCTGCGAGCCGCCACGGAGCCGGTGATACCCGCGGGGATCGAGAGCTTGTGCTCCAGTAAACCTCTAGCTACCATCACAGCTATCCGGGGTGGCACAGCCTAGCTTCGGGTGTTGCTCCGGCGCATCGCGACCAACGTCGACGAAGGAAGGAGTGACCGCGCGATGCTCATGCGCACCGACCCGTTTCGGGAACTGGACCGCCTGACCCAGCAGGTATTGGGCAACGTCCCGGGCACGTGGAGCAGGCCCACCGCGATGCCGATGGACGCCTACCGCGTCGGTGACGAGTTCGTGGTGGTGTTCGACCTGCCGGGCGTGTCGCCGGAGGCGATCGATCTGGACGTGGAGCGCAACGTCTTGACCGTCAAGGCCGAGCGCCGGCCCACGGCGGCGGGCGACGGCGTGGAGATGCAGGTGGCCGAGCGCCCGCTTGGCGTGTTCTCCCGCCAGTTGTTCCTCGGTGACACCCTCGACATCGAGCACGTCACCGCCAGCTACGACGCCGGCGTCCTGACCCTGCGGATCCCGGTCGCCGAGCAGGCCAAGCCGCGCAAGATCGAGATCAGCGCCGCGGAGAGCGAGCGGCAACAGATCAACGCGTGACCGTGCGAGCCGGAGGTCCACGCCGCCATGAGCGCCACCATGAGCACCGAATACGCATCCGGGCGTACCGGAATGAGCAGCCCGCCGGCCGCCTTCGCCGAGGTCGTCTGTGCGGACCCGGACCTGCTCGCGCTGGAGTTCGACGCGCTCATGGCGGCCAACTACCCCGACGTCGCGGACCGCCCGGACCCTCGGCCACCGCGCCGGACCGGCCGCCTGCTCGCCCGGCGGCTGCCGCCCACGCGGCCGTCGCTCTCAGCGAGGAGGAAGTCAGCACCGTTCGCAGACGAGCAGGCGGACGAGGAACACGCCTGGGCCCGGCAGCGCGGGCCGCCCGGTCGGCCACACCAGTCGGCACATGAGCGCAGGAGGAGGTGATGCTTTGACGACGGACCGGGCGGGGCTGGTCGCCCCTTACCGCACACGCGGGGCTTCAGATGCATCAGCCGAACAGCAGCGGACATCCCCGAACACCCGCGACCATAAGTCCCGCCGCCACCGGCCCTTACCTGAAACCCCCTGAGACAACTGCATCGACAGCGCGAGACGGGCCCCGCCGCGGCGGGGCCCCTCGTCCTGCATCAGGTGCGTTCGTGAGGCACCAGCCGCGATGCTCCATCCCGCTGATCGCAGAGTAAAGACGGAGGGTGCAGCCCGTCGGGGTACTTCCTCGGGAGGTTCCGCGGACAGCATGGTGAGGCTTCGCCAGCCGCATCGTTCCGGCTACGACAAGCCGTGGAGCCTCGGGAACGGCGTGCGACCCGATGCCCCAGTTGCCCGGTCACGGGCAACTGAGGGGAGTGCCGCTGGTTGGTGCGGCAGGTGAGCCCTCCAGCGTCGTGCAGGTGTCGGTGCCGTCACCG
>DATMCA010001100.1:0-11732 GCA_035559015.1 Umezawaea sp.
GGGTGACACAGGGCCCTAAACCGTGTCCGATTTTACTTGGGGGATTTGCCCCTTAAAATTGCGGATCGGGCAGGGCTTTCGGGCACTGCCTTTTAGCCCGATAAAGGGGCAAATCTAGGGGCCCCAAGTCAAATCGGCCACCTCCGCTGGTACTCCCAGCCACTGCCACACCACGCTGGTAATCCCAGCCTCCACCACACCACCGCCGGTACTAGCGGTCGCACCAGCCCCTCCACCGGAACCCGCACCCCCACCCAAGCCCTCTACCCAGAAATCACCCTCACAGGCTCCCCATCCAAGAACGCCCGAATATCCTCCACAGCCTCCCGAAAATAAACCCCATAATTCCCATCAGTCACATACCCAACATGCGGCGTGGCCAACACATTCGGCAACCGCCTCAACACATGCCCCACCGGCAACGGCTCTTCCTCGAACACGTCCAACCCGGCCCCGGCAAACCGCCCACCCACCAACGCCTCCACCATCGCCTTTTGATCAACGATCCCGGCCCGAGACGTGTTGACCAAAAAAGCCGTGGGCCGCAACAACTTCAACGCCTCAGCACCCAGCAACCCACGCGTGCGCTCACTCAACACCAGGTGCACCGACAGCACATCGCTCGAAGAAACCAGATCCTCCAACGACCCGGCCAACCGCACACCCTCAACGTCAGTCCGCTCGGCCGTCAGATTGGCACTCCAGGCGACAACGGACATCCCGAACGCCCGAGCCACCCGCCCGACCTGCACCCCGATCTTCCCGAACCCCAACAACCCCAACGTCTTCCCGGCCAACCCGGTACCCAAGGTGCTCTGCCAGGGCCCATCCGACCGAAACGCGAGATTCTCCACCACCAGGTGACGGGCCAACCCCAGGATCAACGCCCAGGTCAACTCAACCGGCGGCCCAGAGGTACTACCCGTCCCACAAACAGTCACCCCAGCAGCAGCCGCGGCATCCAAATCGATCGACGCGTTGCGCATCCCACTGGTGACCAACAACCGCAACGAAGGCAACCGAGCAAACAGCTCCGCGTCGAACGGCGTCCGCTCCCGCATCACCACGACGACCTCAACGTCCCGCAACGCCGCAACCAGGGCATCCCGGGACGAGAAGTGCGACCGGTGCACCGTCAGGTCGACCAACGACCAGTCAGCCAGACCCGAAGCCACACCCTGGTAGTCGTCCAACACCGCGCACCGGAGCCTCATCCCCCCATGGTGCCGGTCCGAATCGACCGGCACCCCCCGAGGGATCAGTTGTCCACGATCCCCACAGCCCCCAGCACCGCCTGCAACCCGTCCTCGGCGATGTCGTGATCCGTCTCCAGCACAGCCGTCACCGACGCCACATCAGCCGACAACCCAGCCGCCTTGGCCCACTCCACCACCGCCACGGCCAACGCCGCAGCCCTCTCCGGCAGCGTCTCGGCCAGTTCCTCCGGATCGGGCGCCGGCAACCCCTCGGCCGCCGCCGCTTCCGCGTAGGCGACCTCCCCGAACACCCACTCCCACTGCTCCTGACCGCCGTCCCACCCGGTCACCACGCACATGTCGCTATCGGCCACGGTCGCCGAGATGGCGGCTCCGGTCCCGACGAGTTGCACCAGCGGCTCCTCGTCCAGCACCGGGAACTCCCACCACTGCCACCCCTCGACGGCGTCCAGGCGGTAGCCGTCGTCCAGTTCTTCGTCATCCCCGCGCCGCACGACGTAGGACGCCCACTTGCCCATCGGTATGAATCTCCTCAGCTCGCGCAGGCGTCCAGCGCCGTCGCCACGTCTCCGGTGATCGTCAACGAGTCCATCGCGGCCTGCGACACGAACCCGCGGCCGCTCAGCTCGCGGACCCAGTCGAACAGACCCCGGTAGTGGTTGTCGACGTCGAGCACCACGACCGGTTTGGTGTGCATGGACAGCACCCGTGATGTCCACATCTCGAAAAGCTCCTCGCACGTCCCGATCCCGCCGGGCAGTGCGAGGAACGCGTCCCCGTGCGCCTCCATCAGCGCCTTGCGTTCGCGCATGGTGTCGACCACGACCAGTTCGTCCGCGTGGTCGTCGGCCAGTTCGGTCCCGACGAGCCCCTTCGGGATGACGCCCAGCGTCCGGGCTCCTCCCGCACGAGCGGCGCGGGCGACCTCGCCCATCATCGACACGCTGCTGCCGCCCCACGTGAGCGACCAGCCGCGGGCCGCGATGGACGTGCCCACCTCGGCCGCCAGCTCCAGGTAGCTCGCCGGGACGGCGACCCGCGATCCGCAGTAGACGGTGACCCTGGTCGGCATCAGTGCGCCTCGTCCCAGGCCTTGTGGGCGTCCTGCACGACCCGCACGGCGTCGTCGATGTCGTCGGTGAGGTGCAGCAGCGCCAGGTCCTTGTCGCCGACCTTGCCGCTGGCCAGCACCGAGTTCTGGATCCAGTCGTACAGGCCCTGCCAGTACGACCGTCCGAAGAGGACGACCGGGAACTTGGTGACCTTCTTGGTCTGCACCAGGGTCAGCGCCTCGAACAGCTCGTCCAGCGTCCCGAAACCACCGGGGAGGCAGATGAACGCCTGCGAGTACTTGATGAACATCGTCTTGCGGACGAAGAAGTACCGGAAGTTCACGCCCAGGTCGACGAACGGGTTGAGGCCCTGCTCGAACGGCAGCTCGATGCCGAGCCCGATGGAGAACCCGCCCGCCTCGGAGCACCCGCGGTTGACCGCCTCCATCACGCCGGGGCCGCCGCCGGTGATCGCCGCGAACCCGGCCTTCGCCAGCGCGCCGCCGAGGTCGCGGCCGATCTGGTACTCGGGGTGGTCGCGCGGGGTCCGCGCGGACCCGAACACCGTCACGGCGCTGGGCACCGCGGCGAGCGCGCCGAAGCCCTCGACGAACTCGGCCTGGATGCGCAGCACCCGCCACGGGTCGGTGTGCACCCAGTCCGACGGCCCGCGCGAGTCGAGCAGCCGCTGGTCGGTGGTCGTCAGCTCGACCCGCTGGGAGCGGCGCAGCGTCACGGGCCCGCGCTGGCGTTCCGGCGGGTTCTCGTCGACGGAGTTGTTGTCAGTCATCGGCGGGATTCTAGGTCAGGAACACCACCGGGTGACCTACTCAGGTGAGGAACCGGCGCAGCACGTCGACGCAGTCGGTGATCTGCCCGACCGGCACGTTCTCCTGCTGCGTGTGGGCGAGCGTCGGGTCGCCCGGTCCGAAGTTGACCGCGGGCATCCCGAGGGCGGCGAACCGCGCCACGTCCGTCCACCCGAGCTTCCCCACGGGCGTTCCCCCGGTGGCCGCGACCAGCTCCCCGGCGACGGGCGAGGACAGACCGGGCAGTGCGCCCGCGGCGACGTCCGTGACGACGACGTCGAACCCGTCGAACACCTCGCGCAGGTGCGCTTCCGCGTCGGCGGGCGAGTGGTCCGGGGCGAAGCGGTGGTTCACCGTGAGCACGCACTCGTCCGGCACGACGTTGCCCGCGACGCCGCCGGCGATCTTCACCGCCTGGAGCCCTTCGCGGTACGTGCAGCCGTCGATCTCGACGACGCGGGCCTCGTAGGACTCCAGGCGCCGCAACGCCTCCCCGACCGCGTGGATGGCGTTGACCCCCATCCAGCCGCGGGCGGTGTGCGCGCGGACGCCGGTCGTGCGGACCTCGATCCGCATCGTCCCCTGGCACCCGGCCTCGACCACGCCGTTGGACGGCTCGCACACGATCGCCAGGTCGCCGGTCAGCCACTCGGGCATCTCGCGCTCGATGCGGCCGAGCGCGTTGCGGCTCGCCTCGACCTCTTCGCAGTCGTAGAACACGAACGTCAGGTCGTAGCGCGGTTCGACGGCGGTGGCGGCGAGGTTCAGCATCACCGCGTCGCCGCTCTTCATGTCGACGGTGCCGCACCCGTGCAGGACGTCGCCCTCGCGCCGGCTGGGCAGGTTGTCGTTGATCGGCACGGTGTCGAGGTGCCCCGCGAGCACGACCCGGCCCGGCCGGCCGAGGTTCGTGCGCGCCAGCACCGAGTTGCCCGTGCGCACCACCTCCAGGTGCGGGGCCTGGGCCCGCAGGGAGCGCTCGACGAGGTCGGCCAGCTCGGCCTCCTCGCCGGACACGCTGGGGATGTCGACCAGCCACGCGGTCAGGTCAACGGGATCGGCGGAGAGGTGCAGGGTGTCGGCCACGGCGAGCACGTTACCGTTGGCGTCCGTGAGCACCGCAAACACGACCGGCGCGTACGGCGTCGGACTGGCAACTGTCACGCCCGAGGGCACCGTCCTGGACACCTGGTTCCCGGCGCCCAAGCTCGGGGACCCGCCGTCGGTCGGCACGCAGCTCCTGTCGTCCGTCGACGTCGCGGGCGCACTCGGCGAGGAAGCCGCCCACCTGCTCGGCGAGGACGCCGAGCGCGGCGTCGAGGTCATCGGCGTCCAGGTCTCCATCGCCTCGCTGGCCGACGCGCCCACCGACACCTACGACGTCTACCTGCGCCTGCACCTGCTGTCGACGCGGCTCGTCCAGCCGCACGGCCTCAGCCTCGACGGCCAGTTCGGCCTGCTGAACAACGTCGTGTGGACCAACTTCGGCCCGTGCGCGGTGGAGGGCTTCGAGCGGACCCGCCTGCGCCTGCGGAACCGAGGCGCCGTCACGGTCTACGGCGTCGACAAGTTCCCCCGCCTCGTCGACTACGTCGTCCCGACCGGGGTCCGCATCGCCGACGCGGACCGCGTCCGGCTCGGCGCGCACCTCGCGTCCGGCACGACCGTGATGCACGAGGGCTTCGTGAACTTCAACGCCGGCACGCTCGGCGCGTCCATGGTCGAGGGCCGCATCTCGGCCGGTGTCGTCGTGGGCGACGGCTCCGACATCGGCGGTGGCGCGTCGATCATGGGCACGCTGTCGGGCGGCGGCAAGGAGGTCATCTCCATCGGCGAGCGCTGCCTCATCGGCGCCAACGGCGGCATCGGCATCTCCCTCGGCGACGACTGCGTGGTCGAGGCCGGGCTGTACATCACCGCGGGCACCAAGGTGTCGACCGCCGACGGCGAGGTCGTGAAGGCCGGGCAGCTGTCCGGCGTCCCCGGCCTGCTGTTCATCCGCGACTCGGTCAGCGGTGCCGTGAAGGTGCTGCCGCGCAAGGGCGACGGCGTCGAGCTGAACGCGGCGCTGCACGCGAACGACTGATCGGGCAGGGGTTCCACACCGCGGAGGGCTCCGCGGCGTGGAACTCACGCCAGGCGTTCGACGGCCGCCGCGATCCGTTCGTCCGGGGCCGTCAGCGCGATCCGCACGTGCCGATCCCCGCCGGGCCCGTAGAACGTGCCCGGTGCGGCCAGGACGCCGCGTTCGGCGAGCCAGCCGATGGTGTCCCACGAGTTCTCGCCGCGGGTGGACCACAGGTACAGCCCGGCTTCCGAGTGGTCGACGGTGAACCCGGCGGCGCGCAGCGCGGGCAGCAGCACGGCGCGGCGAGCGGCGTAGCGGTCGCGTTGCGCGGCCACGTGCTCGTCGTCCGAGAGCGCCGCCGTCATCGCCGCCTGCACCGGCCTGGGCATGATCATCCCGGCGTGCTTGCGCAGTTCCAGCAACTCGGCGACCAGCACCGGGTCACCGGCGACGAACCCGGCCCGGTACCCGGCCAGGCTGGACGACTTCGACAGCGAGTGCACGGCCAGCAGCCCGTCCAGCGAACCGCCGGAGACCGCGGGGTCGAGCACGGACACCGGGGTCGCGTCCCACGACAGGGCCAGGTAGCACTCGTCGGAGGCCACCACGGCGCCGACGGCGCGAGCGGCGGAGACGGCCTCGGCCATCGCCGACGCGGACAGCACCCGGCCGGTCGGGTTCGACGGCGAGTTCAGCCACACCAGCGAGGTGCCGGCGGGGGGCTCCTCGCCGTCGGCCAGCCGCACCACGGAAGCACCGGTCAGCAGCGCGCCGACCTCGTACGTCGGGTACGCCAGTTCCGGGATGGCCACGACGTCACCGGCACCGAGGCCGAGCAGCGTCGGCAGCCAGCCGACCAGTTCCTTGGACCCGATCGTCGGCAGCACGGCTGCGGGGTCGAGCCCCGTCAGGCCGTACCGGCGCGCGAGCGAGCCGACGGCGGCCGAGCGCAGCTCGGGCGTGCCGTGCGTGGTCGGGTACCCCGGCTGGTCCGCCACGGAGCTGAGCGCGGCCTGGATCAACGGCGGCACCGGGTCCACCGGGGTCCCGATGGAGAGGTCGACCACGCCACCGGGGTGCGTGCGCGCCTTGGCGGCGTGATCGGCCAGCGAATCCCAGGGGAAGTCCGGCAGCGCCGGGCCCCTGCGCGTCCTCGTCACCCGGAGGGTCACTCGGAGGCTTGCGGGGGCAGCGCCTTGATCCAATCCGGGTCGGCGCTGGTCTTGCCGACCTTGGAGGCGCCGCCGGGCGAGCCGAGCTCGTTGAAGAAGTCCACGTTCGCCTTGGTGTAGTCCTTCCACTCATCGGGGACGTCGTCCTCGTAGTAGATGGCCTCCACCGGGCACACCGGCTCGCAGGCGCCGCAGTCAACGCACTCATCCGGGTGGATGTAGAGCATCCGGTCGCCTTCGTAGATGCAGTCGACGGGGCATTCCTCGATGCATGCCTTGTCGAGCAAGTCCACGCACGGCTGGGCGATCACATAGGTCACTGCGGTTCTCCTGCTCTTCCTGGTACACCGCGCAAGCCGCAGACTACGCGGCGAACTCGGCCAACTCATGGTGAGGCTTGCCTTAGCGGGCCCGCGCTCGGCGCGGCGAAATCCATTTTCCCGCACCGGGCAGGATGGTGGGGTGGATCCGGTCTTCGAGGTGGAACTGCGGTGCGCCGACGCGTGGCCCGCACTGGTGGACGAGCGGCTCGGGGAGTGGCGGATGCGAGCGGCGGCCGGTTTCACCGGCCGCGCGAACAGCACGCTGACCTGTGGCGATCCGGGCGTTCCGGTACCGGAGGCACTGCACCGGGTGATCACCTTCGCCAAGGCCAACGGCATCGGCCCTACCGCGCACGTCGTACGTGATTCACGGCACGAAGATGCCATCGGCTCCGCCGGATGGGTGGTCGACCTGGACCATCCGGGCGGTGCCGAGTCCGGGGTCCTGGTCGGTTCGCTGTCCGATTTCCGGGGTGCGGAGGTGGCCGGGGCTTCGGTGTCCCACGTGCCCGGTCCCGGATGGTGGGAGTTGACGGCCTCCGATCCGCCCACGGAGGCGCAGCGGCACGTACTGGCTTCGGGGTCCACTACGGGTTTCGGGGTCGTCGAACGGGACGGCGAGGTCGTCGCGGCGGTCCGCGGAGCCGTCGTCGGGGACCTGCTGCACATCGCCCGGCTGGCCGTGCGGCCCTCGCACCGGCGCGGCGGGCTGGCACGGGGCCTGCTGCTGGAACTCGTGGCGTGGGCCGAGGCGCGGGGGGCCGTCCGCTGCGCGCTCCAGGTGGCCGAGCACAACACCGCCGCGTGGAAGCTCTACGAGTCGCTGGGGTGCGTCGAGCACCACCGCTACCGGTACTGGGTACCGGCGGGGTGATCACCCACGCTAGCCGCGCCGCATCTCCTTGGGCACGTAGTTGCGGCCCATCGACGCGCCGACGGCGACTGCTCCGGGCAGCGCGCCGCCCGCCAGCAGGGCCAGGCTGCGCCAGTCGTTGGGCAGCATGACGTCACCGCCGGGGCCGAACAGGCCCAGCGCCACGAGCGTCGTCAGCCACACCAGCAGCGGCGAACTGGAGACCAGCAGGCCGCGCTGGAGGTCGGACGCCCACAGCACCAGCAGCGGCGTCGTGAGGACCGCGACCACGATGGCGATGGGGAACGGCCAGTCCGCGCCCCACTGCGGCAGCAGCGTGCCGTCGAACCGGAGCGGGAGGTAGAACAGCTCCAGCACCGCCAGCACCAGCGACTCGACCCAGAGCATGGGCAGCACCCACCACCCCGGTTTGCGGTCACCGCTCACGAGTCACCCCAGTCCGCCGAACAGGTCGGTCTCGGCGCCCGTGCCGGAACCCTTGGCCAGCACGTAGAACTCGCCCTGCACGACCGGCTGGGCGATGCCGTTGGAGAGCGCGTAGCTGGCGCCACCGGCGCCGTCCTGCCACACGCTCACCTGGGTCGAGTGCGCCCGCAGCGCGCGCAGCTTCGCGGACAGGTGCTCGGAGACGTCGACGGTGGTGGTGATGATCGCGTCGTCGGTCACCGGCAGCTCGCCGGGCTCCGGCAGGCGGAACGGCAGGTCGGCCAGGTCCGCCAGCGCGGCGGCGCCCTTCTCCGTGGCGTCGCGGGAGGTGACCGCGTAGAAGACGCGGTCGACGTCCGGGACGGCGGCGGTGGCGGCCATGGTGATCTCGTGCGCGCGGATGTGGTCCGGGTGGCCGTACCCGCCGAACGCGTCGTAGGTGACGACCACGTGCGGCTTCACCTGGCGGAGCACGTCGGCCAGCGTCGCGGCCTGCTCGTCGAGCGACCCCCGGACGAACGCCCGCGGGTGCTCGTTGGACGGGACGCCCACCATGCCGGAGTCGCGCCAACGGCCGATACCGCCGAGGAACCGGTGGTCGGTGACGCCCAGCGCGGCGCAGGCGGAGCGGAGTTCGGCGACCCGGTACCCGCCGAGCTGGTCGGCGGCGTCGGCGGCGAGTTCGCGCAGTCCGGCCGGGATGATCTCGCCTTCCTCACCGAGGGTGCACGTGACCACGGTGACGTGCGCGCCGGTCGCGGCGTACCTCGCGATCGTGCCGCCCGTCCACAGGCTTTCGTCGTCCGGGTGCGCGTGTACCAGCAACAACCGCGGTGGGGAGGTGAGCGTCACCGGATCAGCGTAGAGGCACTTGCGCACAGTCACCTGACGGCACCACCTGGGAATGCCGTCAGGGCCACCATAGCCTCGCCGTGGTGGCCCTGACGGAACCCGTGGTGGAGCTGTCGATCACGCCAGGAGCGAGCGCTCCTCGGCGAAGTGGCACGCGGACAGCGTGCCGTCGCCCGCACCGCGGCGTTCCAGCTTCGGCTCCTCGACGGCGCAGATGTCCTGCGCCTTCCAGCAGCGCGTGCGGAAGCGGCAGCCCGAGGGCGGGTTGACGGGGCTGGGCACGTCACCGGTGAGCACGATCCGCTGGCGCCTGCGCTCCAGCTTGGGGTCGGGCACCGGCACCGCGGACAGCAGCGCCTGGGTGTACGGGTGCATCGGTCGCGCGTAGATGTCCTCGCGGTCACCGAGTTCGATGATCTTGCCGAGGTACATCACCGCGACCCGGTCCGAGATGTGCCGGACCACCGACAGGTCGTGCGCCACGAACAGGTAGGCCAGGCCCAGCCGTTCCTGGAGCTCCTCCAGCAGGTTGACCACGCCGGCCTGGACGGACACGTCCAGCGCGGACACCGGCTCGTCCAGCACGACCAGCTTCGGGTTGAGCGCGAGCGCCCGTGCGATGCCGATGCGCTGCCGCTGGCCGCCCGAGAACTCGTGGGCGTAGCGGTTGCGGTGCTCCGGGTTCAGGCCCACGAGCTCCATCAGCTCGTTGACCCGGTGCTGCACGTCCTGGCCCTCGGCGCCGTGGATCTTGAACGGCTCCGAGATGATGTTGTTGATCTGCCAGCGCGGGTTCAGCGACGCGTAGGGATCCTGGAACACGATCTGCATGTCCCGGCGGACGCCCTGCAACGCCTTGCCGCGGAGCTTGGTCAGCTCCTTGCCCTCGAACTTCACCGAGCCGGAGGTCGGCTTGTGCAGTTGGAGGATCGCGCGGCCCGAGGTGGACTTGCCGCAGCCGGACTCGCCGACCAGACCCAGGGTCTCACCGGGGTACAGGTCGAACGAGATGCCGGACACGGCCTGCACCTGGCCCACGGTGCGCGGGATGACCCCGCCGCCGCGGACCGGGAACGACTTCACCAGGTCGTTGACCTCGAGCAGGGGCGTCTTGCCCTCGTTCTTGACGGCGGAAGAGGGTTTCACCGCGGTCAGGACGCCGGGTCCGTCGGTCGGGGTCGTCATGAGGTCGGGTTCTCCTCTTCTTCCTGCATCCGGGCTTCCACGACGTCGACGTCCTCGACGATGGGCATGTCCGGGTCGGCGACGAGGAGCGAGGCGGGGTTCTCGACCACGCCGATCTCGTCCGTCGCGAACAGCTTCTGCGGGTCGACGAGCGTGGCCAGGTGGGCGGACCGGTGGCAGCGGGAGAAGTGCCCGTGCCGGTCGGTCTCCACCAGTTCCGGCTCGACCTCGCGGCACTCGTCGACGGCCAGCGGGCAGCGCGGTGAGAACGCGCAGCCCGGCGGCAGGTTCATCAGCGAGGGTGGCGCGCCCTTGATGGGCGTGAGCCGCTTGCCGAGCAGGCTCGGGTTCGGGATCGAACCCAGCAGGCCGACGGTGTACGGGTGCCGCTGCGCCTCGAAGACCTCGTCGACGCCGCCCTGCTCGACCACCGTGCCGCCGTACATCACCTGGACGCGGTCCACCATGCCCGCCACGACACCGAGGTCGTGGGTGATCACGATGATGCCCGCGTTCGTCTCGTCCCGGATCCGCAGCAGCGTGTCCAGGATCTGCGCCTGCACGGTGACGTCCAGCGCGGTCGTGGGCTCGTCGGCCACGATCACGTCGGGGTCGTTGATGATCGCCATCGCGATCATCACGCGCTGCCGCATGCCGCCCGAGAACTCGTGCGGGTACTGCGAGGCGCGCCGGTCGGGCTGCGGGATGCCGACGAGCTCCAGGGAGTCGACGGCCTTGGCCCACGCGGCCTTCTTCGACACGTCGTGGTGCGCCTTGTAGGCCTCGGCGAGCTGCCAACCCACGGTGTAGACCGGGTTCAGCGACGTCATCGGGTCCTGGAAGATCATCGAGATGTTGTTGCCGCGCACGGGCATCATCTGCTTGTAGTTCAGGCCGACGAGCTCGCGGTCCTTGAACTTGATGGACCCCGCGACGTTCGCCGTCTTGGGCAGCAGACCCATGATCGCCATGGACGACACCGACTTGCCGGAACCCGACTCGCCGACGACGCCCAGCACCTCGCCGGGCGCGAGCGTGAACGACACGTTCCGCACCGCGTGCACGACGCCGTCGTCGGTCGGGAAGTCGACCGACAGGTCCTTCACCGTCAGCAGCTTCTCCGAGGAGGCGGAGCGCCCCGCGGACTCCGGCGCGTCCATCACATCCAGCTCACTCATGCCTTCACCTCGCTAGCGCTCGCCACGAAGGCATGTGCATCCGATGATTCGCTCGTGAACTCGCTCATGCCTTCACCCTCTTCTGCCGCGGGTCGAAAGCATCGCGGAGACCGTCACCGATGAAGTTCACCGACAACGAGATCAGCACGATGAACACGAAGGGGATCAGGAACAACCACGGGTGCAGGTTCAACTCGTTCTTGTTCAGCGAGATCATCAGCCCGAGCGAGGTGTCCGGGCTGTGCACGCCGAGCCCGATGAAGGACAGGGCGGCTTCCAGCAGCACCGCCTGCGCCACCGCGAGCGTCGCGTTCACGATGATGACGTCCACCGTGTTGGGCAGGATGTGCCGGAAGATGATCCGCGACGTCGACGCGCCCAGCGCGCGGGCCGCCTCCACGAACTCCTTCTCGCGCAGGGACAGCACCATGCCGCGGATGACGCGGGCGATGGAGAGCCAGCCGATCAGGCCGAGGTAGAGGGCGACGACGAGCCAGTTGCTGCCGCCGTTGCTGCCCGTGGCCGTGGCCACGAAGCTGTTGCGCACCAGCACCGCCGCGATGATGAACGACGGGA
>DATMCA010001101.1:0-5891 GCA_035559015.1 Umezawaea sp.
CAGGCCGGGCGCGCCGGGTGCGGGGAGGTCCCGCGGGTCGTGGTCGGCTGTTTTCGCCGCCGTGGCGGCGACCTCGCGCATCTCGGCGGCCAGCCGCGCGATGACGGCGTTGACCCCGAAGGGGTCCAGGCCCAGCAGGCGGATCGCCGCGCTCGCCGGACCGCTGACCGCGAGGTAGCAGACCGACAGCGCGGCGTCCTGGGGTTCGCCGCCCGCCAACGCGGTCAGCGCGCCGAGGATGATCGGGTGGTGCGGGCGCGGGGTGTCGCCGAGGAGCCGGTCGAGCACCGGCGACGGCCAAGCGCGCTGCCCGGCCCGCGCTGTGCCCCTCCCCTGCGCCCGCGACGACTTCCGCTGCGCGGGCGACGGGGTGCGCGCGTCCAGTTCGGCGTCGAGTTCGAGCCAGTGCGCCTTCCCGCTCTGCACGGCGCTCGCCGCGGCGGCGGCGAACACGGCGGCCAGTTCCCCCGCCGTGTGCAGCCTGCCGACCAGGAACGAGGCCAGGTCGGCCTCGCCCGTCACGAGCTTGCGCGCCGCGGCCTCCTCCAGGCCGCCCGAGTGCACGTGCCCGCCGCCGGGGAACCGCGAATCCGCCAGCAGCAGGCCGGAGACGTCCATCAGAACAGGAAGTAGCGCTGGGCCATGGGCAGTTCGCTCACCGGTTGCGGCTCGACCAGGTCGCCGTCGATGTGCACGGCGAAGCTGTCCGGGTCGACGCGGACCCGCGGCATGGCGTCGTTGAGGAGCATGTCCGCCTTGCCGACGCGGCGGGTGTTCTTGACGGGCAACATCTTCCGCATCAGGTTCAGCCGCCCGGCGAGGTCCGAGTCGATCGCCTCCTGCGACACGAAGTGGAAGCTGCTCGCCGCGGCGGCGCTCGGGTACGAGCCGAACATCGGCCGGGCCAGGACCGGTTGCGGCGTCGGGATCGACGCGTTGGCGTCACCCATCGCGGCCCACGCGATGAAGCCGCCCTTGAGCACGACCGACGGCCGCACGCCGAAGAACTTCGGTTCCCACAGCACGAGGTCGGCCAGCTTGCCGACCTCCACCGAGCCGACCTCCTGGTCGATGCCGTGCGCGATGGCCGGGTTGATCGTGTACTTGGCGACGTACCGGCGGGCGCGCAGGTTCGTCTCCAGCTCGCCGCGGCGGCCGTGCATCACGTGCGCGGTCTGCCACGTCCGGATGATGACCTCGCCGACGCGGCCCATGGCCTGCGAGTCCGAGCTGATCATCGAGATCGCGCCCATGTCGTGCAGGACGTCCTCGGCGGCGATCGTGGTCGGCCGGATGCGGCTCTCCGCGAACGCCAGGTCCTCCGGCACCGACGGGTTGAGGTGGTGGCACACCATCAGCATGTCGAGGTGCTCTTCGAGCGTGTTGATCGTGTGCGGCCGGGTCGGGTTCGTCGACGACGGCAGGATGTTCGGTTCGGACACCACCTGGATGATGTCCGGCGCGTGCCCGCCGCCCGCTCCCTCGGAGTGGTAGGCGTTGATCGACCTGCCGCCGATGGCGTCCAGGGTGGACTCGACGAAACCGGCCTCGTTCAACGTGTCCGTGTGGATCGCGACCTGGACGCCGGACTCGTCGGCGATGCGCAGCGCGGCGTCGATCGCGGCGGGCGTCGTGCCCCAGTCCTCGTGCAGCTTGAACCCGCCCGCGCCGCCGACCAGCTGCTCGCGCAGGGCGTCGTCGCGGACCGTGTTCCCCTTGCCCAGCAACAGGACGTTGATCGGCATGCCGTCCATCGCGGTCAGCATCCGGCCCAGGTTCCACGCGCCGGGCGTGACCGTCGTGGCCTTCGTGCCCTCGGCCGGGCCGGTGCCGCCGCCCACCAGCGTCGTGAGGCCGGACGCCAGGGCCTGGTCCACGATCTGCGGGCAGATGAAGTGCACGTGGCAGTCGATGCCGCCCGCGGTGAGGATCTTCCCGTTGCCCGACAGCACTTCCGTCGACGGTCCGATCACCAGCGCCGGGTCGACGCCGTCCATGATGTCCGGGTTGCCCGCCTTGCCGATGCCGACGATCCGGCCGTCCCGCACGCCGACGTCCGCCTTGACGACGCCCCAGTGGTCCAGGACCACCACCCCGGTGATGATCAGGTCCGGAGCGCCCTCGGCGCGGGTCGCCATGCCCTGGCCCATCGACTCGCGGATCACCTTGCCGCCGCCGAAGATCACCTCGTCGCCGGCGCCCGCGCCGCGGCTGCGGTCCTCGGTCACCTCGATGAGCAGGTCCGTGTCCGCCAGGCGGATCCGGTCACCGGTCGTCGGCCCGAACAGCTCGGCGTACCGGGCCCGGTCGATGTTCGTCACAGCTCTCCCGCCCACTCCGGTCGCAGACCCGGCACGACGCGACGGCCGGTGATGGGCACGAGCACGACCTCGCGCTCGATGCCCGGTTCGAAGCGCACGGCCGTGCCCGCGGGCACGTCGAGCCGCTGCCCCCGCGCCGCCTCCCGGTCGAACTCCAGACCGGGGTTGACCGCCGCGAAGTGGTAGTGCGACCCGACCTGCACCGGCCGGTCCGCCGTGTTCACCACGACCAGCGTCGTCCTCGGCCTGCCGGGGTTCAGCTCCACCGGCTCGACGCCGGGGATGATCTCTCCTGGACGCACCGCATCCCCCTCAGCTGATCGGGTCGTGCACGGTCACGAGCTTGGTCCCGTCCGGGAAGGTCGCCTCCACCTGGACGGACTCGATCATCTCCGGGATGCCGGTCTGCACCTGGGCGCGGCTGAGCACCGCCCGGCCGCTGTGCATCAGCTCGCTGACCGTCCGCCCGTCCCGCGCGCCCTCCAGCACGTGGTCGGTGATCAGCGCGACCGACTCCGGGTAGTTCAGCAGCACCCCGCGTTCGAGCCGCCGACGTGCCACGTCGGCCGCCACGTGGACGAGGAGCTTGTCCCGCTCGTGGGGTGTGAGGTGCATGGGTCATGGTGTATCACCTGACCCGTTCGGAGTGCGCGCACGAAACAGGCCGTTAACCAACCCGAACGGGCGACCTGGTCTGAATCGTTGACTGGATCGTGACCCACGACACCGCCCGGCGCGATTGCCTCACCCCGGATCCGGGAGCAGTGTTGCCGCACCGCGTTTTGTCTGTTGAGGAGGCGTGCACAAGGTGGTGCAGGAAGACTCTGACGGATTCCGTCCGGGGCTCGAGGGCGTGGTCGCCTTCAAGACCGAGATCGCCGAACCGGACCGCGACGGCGGCGCGCTGCGCTACCGCGGGGTCGACATCGAGGACCTGGTGGGCCGGGTCACCTTCGGCAACGTCTGGGCGCTGCTGGTCGACGGCCGCTTCGGCCCCGGCCTGCCCCCGGCCGAGTCGTTCCCGATCCCCGTGCACACGGGTGACGTGCGCGTCGACGTGCAGGCCGCGCTGGCGATGGTCGCGCCCATCTGGGGTTACCAGCCGCTGCTCGACATCTCCGAGGACGTGGCCCGCGAGCAGCTGGCCCGCGCCTCCGTGATGGCCCTGTCCTACGCCGCCCAGTCCGCGCGCGGCATCGGGCGGCCCGCCGTCCCGCAGTCGCGGATCGACGAGTGCAAGACCGTCACGGAGCGATTTCTCACCCGTTGGCGCGGCGAACCCGACCCCGCCCACGTCCAGGCGCTGGACGCCTACTGGGTGTCCGCGGCCGAGCACGGCCTGAACGCGTCCACCTTCACGGCCAGGGTGATCGCCTCCACCGGTGCCGACGTGGCGGCCGCCATGTCCGGCGCCATCGGCGCGATGTCCGGCCCGCTGCACGGCGGCGCCCCCGCCCGCGTGCTGCCGATGATCGACGAGGTCGAGAAGACCGGCGACCCGAAGGCCGTGGTCTCCGCCATCCTCGACCGGGGCGACCGCCTCATGGGCTTCGGCCACCGCGTCTACCGCGCCGAGGACCCCCGCGCCCGCGTGCTGCGGCGGACCTGCCAGGAACTGGGTGCGAAGCGGTACGAGGTCGCCGCGGCCCTGGAGCAGGCCGCGCTGTCCGAGCTGCGGGACCGCCGGAGCGACCGGGCCATCGAGACCAACGTCGAGTTCTGGGCCGCCGTCATCCTCGACTTCGCCCAGGTACCCCCGCACATGATGCCCGCCATGTTCACCTGCGCCAGGACCGCCGGCTGGGCCGCGCACATCCTGGAGCAGAAGCGCACCGGCCGCCTGGTGCGCCCTTCGGCGAAGTACATCGGCCCCGCGCCCCGCGGTCCGGAGGAGGTCGAGGGCTGGGAGACGATCGCCTAGGTGCTTTGCCGGCGGTCGGTCTTCAGGACGGTCTGCTCGCCTCGTCCTCGACCGGTCGCTGCTCGAACACGAACGGCCACCTGCGCTGGTCCGGCGGTTCCGGCGGCGGTTCCTCCTTCTCCTCCAACGGGTGGGTGAGCGCGTGTTCGTGGCGCTCCAACCACTCCAGCACCGCGCCCTCCCGCGCGGCCTCGGCGACCCGCTCCCCGAACACCCCGCGGTGGGTCGGGTCGACCAGGGCGCGGGCGCAGGTCTCGACGAGGGTGGGGTTGTTCTTCATCAGGACGGCGAGCGGCATGGCCGCTCGGGTGATCACGTGCCTGGCGTTGCTGCCGACGTGGTTGCCGTCGCCCCGCACCACGACGTCGCAGTGGCGGAGGTCCGGTGACCCGCGCTGCGACGTCACCGTGAAGCCGTCGAAGAAGTCGTTCAGCTCGACCTCCACCGACTCGACCAGGTAGGTGGTGGACGTCTTCGGTCGCTGGTCCTCCCCCAGCGCGGCCGGGTGGGCCTCGGGGAGGGTGATCGTGGTCGCGACCGGGTCGGGCCGCTGGTCCAAGCGGTCGACGACGACCGTGATCCGCAGCGGTTTCGCGACCGTGGACGGTTCGGTGGGAGCGGGCGGTTGTTCGGCGGCTATGGACACGGGCACTGCACGCCGCGCGCTCCACCGCAGGAGCGCGAAGCCGGCGGTTCCCGCCAGTGCGCTGATGGCGAAGAGGACGTTGTGCACGGCCATCCCCCTGACCCGTCGAAACCTTGATGGTCCCTCAGGTGTGGGTGCCCCGGGTGGGCTAATTTCACCGCTTCAGCTGTCCACCGATCGGTGGACACCGGTGGTCCGTCGGCAGGTCGTCCCCGATCGGTGCCGGAATCGCCACGATTGCCCCATGAGCGTTGTCGAGGTCAGCGGCCTGCGGAAGGCCTACGGCGGGGTGGTGGCGGTGGACGGGGTGGAGCTCGACGTCGCGGCCGGGGAGGTCTTCGCGCTGCTCGGGCCCAACGGGGCGGGGAAGAGCACGACGGTGGAGATCCTGGAGGGGCACCGGAAGCGGGACGGGGGTGTGGTGCGGGTGCTCGGGCAGGATCCCAGCAAGCCGTCCGGGGACTGGCGGGCGCGGATCGGGATCGTGTTGCAGGCGACGGCGGACGCCGCCGAGCTGACGGTGCGGGAAGCGGTGTCGCACTTCGCCGGGTACTACCCGAACCCGCGCGACCCCGACGCGGTGATCGACCTGGTCGGGTTGACCGAGAAGGCCGGGGCGCGGGCCGGGAAGCTGTCGGGTGGGCAGCGGCGGCGCCTGGACGTGGCGCTCGGGATCGTGGGACGGCCGGAGCTGCTGTTCCTCGACGAGCCGACGACGGGGTTCGACCCGGAGGCGCGGCGGCGGTTCTGGACGTTGATCCGGATGCTGGCCGACGAGGGCACGACGATCCTGCTGACCACTCACTACCTGGACGAGGCCGAGGCGCTGGCCGACCGGGTCGCGGTGATCGCCCGCGGGCGGATCGTCGCCGAGGGCGCGCCGACGACGTTGGGCGGCCGGGCCACGGCCGAGGCCACCGTGCGGTGGCGCGGGGCGGACGGGCCGCAGGTGCGGACCACCGCGGAACCCGCGAAGTTGATCGCCGAGCTCTACCGGCACGGG
>DATMCA010001102.1:0-38762 GCA_035559015.1 Umezawaea sp.
GTCTGGTTGGGCCCGGTTTCTGAACTTTTTCGGCCCCCCGTGGCGTTTTGACGTGCTGTTATGACTTTTGGTGGTTTTGGCCACTACTACCAGTCATTGTTACTGATGGTGAGGTTCTTACGTTGCTCTGCGTGATGTAACTGTGCGTTGGCTTTGCGCTTGATGTTGGCGATGGCGGATCCGTGGGAGCGGGAGCAGTGGGCGTGCTCGGGCCGGGTGTCGTCGATGGTCCATTCGGTGCGGTCGTCGGTGACGCGGGGGATGTGGTGTCCGACGTCGAGGTGGGTGGGGCCCCTCCTGCCCCCCACCTTGACGGGTACCCCCGGCATCCGGCATGGGGTGGCCTGGCAGTAGACGCCCCCACCGGCTGTGGTCTCTGCCTCTACTAGGGCCCGCCAGTGGTTGACGATGCGTTTCCAGCTGGGTGTCTTGAGGCGGGGGTCTCCGGTGCGGGTGTCTTTCTGCCGGCGGGTGGTGGGCATTGTGCGTCCTCTCGGGTGGAGGGGTGTCGGCCCGGGGGGTCGAGTCACCGGGCCGACGTGTTGAGGGTAGGTGGTGGGCCTCGCGTGTGCGCGCGTACCTAGGCCCCCTCCCCCTTGGGATGGGTGTGCCCGCCCTGCTGATGACAGGGCGGGCACGGGTTGTGGGTTGTGACAGCTCGCGTTGGTGTACGCGGGGATCAGACTATTGGTGGTGTGCGGTTGGTGGCTTTGAGGGCTGCGCGGACGACGTCCAGTTCGTGGGTGTTGCGGTTGAGCGCCTGGTGTCCGGCTATTGCGGCGGCTTCCCATCCTGATTTGGCGCCGGCGGTGATTTCGTCCCAGTCGTCGCCGTCGAAGATGGTGCTGTGGTGGTAGCGGTTGAGTTGGTTGTTCCAGGCAAGATATGCGGTGTGGCCGGGGGTGGGTTCGTGGGTGGTTATCGTCTGTTTCCTTGGGTTGGGGTTATTGGGGTTGAGGTATTCGGGGCTGTCGAGGTCGTAGATTTCGGTCACTTCGGCTTCGGGTGCTTCGGTTCCTTGGCGTTCTCGGTTGATGAGTTCGGCGATTCGTTCGGCTCGTTCTTTGTCGTTGGTGACGCCGATGGGGTCTGCGTTGGGTGTGTAGGGGAAATGGACGAGGTATTTGTTCATCGGGTTTTCCTGAGGTGGTCGGGGCAGATGTCTTTTCCGTCGCGGTGTGTCCATCCGGCGTTTGCGGCTGCGATTCGGGCTAGGCCTGTGCCGGGTTGCGTGGTGTAGAGGGTTTTTGGGCATGTGCCGTATTGGTATTGGTGATCGCAGTGGACGAGTACGTAGGCGCTCATCGTTTCCACCAGTCGTAGGTGAGCCATCCGAGTACCCATGTGCAGTAGATGGCGGTGGTGATGAGTGCGCCGATGGTGATGGCGTTGCTCATGGAGTCACGCCGAGTCCGTTGCCGGGGGTTCCGGGGCGGTGTTGGACGGTCCAGGGTGCGTCGCCCTGGCGGAACCCTGTCTGCGCGGTCCGTGAGGCTGGTCCTGCGGGCTTGGTGGGGGCGGGTTGGTGTGATGGGCCTGGGGTGGGTTCGTTGGCGGCTGTGAGGGCGATGAGGGCGATGGCGGCGAGGGTGAGCCCGATGGTGGCCTTGAGGCGGTGCCGGCGGGTGGGGCGCGGTTCCCAGCCGAGGGGGTGGTGGATTTTCCTCCATTGGGGCCATATGGCTTTTTCCCGGTATTCGTGGATGGGTTCGGTGAGGAACGCATCGAGTTTCGGGCTGGGTGCTTGGTCTGCGAGTGCGGCTTGGACGGCGGCTTTGATTCGGCCGGTATCGGCCAACGGGCTGCCGGTGAAGGTGAGGATGAGGTCGGGCCCGGGTGCGTCGACGATTGCGCGGGCTTCAGCGAGCGCGGCGAGTTCGGTTTCGTTCATGAATCCGGTGATGCGTTCGCGGTCGATGGTGTCGAGTAGTTGGCTGAGTCGTTGGCGGTCGGCGTGATTCATCGGGTCACCTCGGGTAGTGGGCCGAATTGCAGAGAGTAGATAAGGGCACCGATTTGCCATTGGGCCCAGTTTTTCGACGGCCAGTGGATTGATAGGCCGAGTTCAATTCCGTGGGTGCGCCGCATGATCCGGAACCAGTAGTGGTCGGTTTCGTGAGCCCAGACCTCTTTCATCGTTTCCAGGTCCTTTCGCAGGCGGGGCACGGGTCAGCGGATGTGCATTGGCCGTGTGCTTGGGCGGTTTCGTGTTCGTCGCGTTCGGCTTCATGCCGTTCGGGAATCGTCGTATTCGGGCCGTAGCCGCTCACCGGAACCACCCTCTGATCTCGGGCCAGAACCAGCCGATACCGAACGCGGCCACGTCCGCGGCCACGATGCCGGCCCAGATCGCGTTCATCGGGGGATTTCCTGACCGCAGGCCTCGCAGATGTCGCCCGTGGCGATCAGATCCGCGATCGGGACGTCCAGCGCTTCGGCCAGCTCGCCGAGCTCGGGAATCGACACCGCGCGCTCGCAACGCTCGATCCGGCCGAGGGTGGGCGCGTTGATCGTCCGGAGGCGGGTCGCGAACACGTCTCGGGACCACCCGGCCGCGGTGCGGCCGGCTTCGATGCGGCGGGCGAGTAGCCGGCTGGCGGTGTCGGTGATCGGGGGTGGCATTCGGGTGGCCTTTCGGGCGGGTGCGTTCGGGACGGTCGGGTGGTTGATCTGGTCGAGCAGGGCGGCGGCTTCAGCGCGGATGCGGGCGGCTTCGGGACCGAACCGCGGGTTGCCGCTCACGCCGATTCCCGCCTCGACTTGAGGGCCGCGCGGAGGTCGATCCCCGGAGGCAGCTGAATCAATCGATCTTCGTTGAGGCGTCGCGGGCTGGTGACGTCCCCCCCAAAGTCTCTTATTGGGTGGTCATGGTTAGTAAGTGGGTGGTGGTGGCGAACGTTGCTGGTCAGAGGGGGGTCGATGGCGTGAGTTCTGCCTATCTCACGCCATTCGGGGCCCTGTTTTGGCGTGAGTTCTACCGTGACGGTGGGAGAACTCACGCCATCTAGGGTGGCGTGAGTTTCGTCCGAACTCGCGCCATTCATGGTGGCGTGAGTTCTGTCGTCCATTTCGAGCATTTTGACCCTCTCCAACAGGTCGACCGGGATGGTGAGCCGGTAGTTCGCAGCCCGCTTTTTGGGCCCACCACCGTTCGCCGTCTTGGTGATCAGGTACAGGTCGCGGAGCGCCTTCAGATGCCTCACTGCGGTGCGTTCGGACATGCCGCAGACGTCCGCGATCGCCCCGTTGCCGGGGCGGACGTTGGACCCGTTCGGGGAGGCGTACTGAGCGAGCAGGAACGCGACCAGCTTGGTATCCCGTGGGATCACGCAACGGCGCACGATCCGTTCCCACTCGAAGCGTCCGATGTGCTCGATTTCGGGGTCTGTCACGTCGCCTCCCTTCGGGTCGGGTGGTGGGGCGGATGAACAGCATATGCACAGGTCAGACGTGGGTTTCGTGTGGCTGAAGTGGTCCACAGGTTGTCAACCGACGGCCCACAGGTTTTCCACACTTCATCCACAGGTTGTGGGCAGTCCTAGGTCGGTGCGGACCCATGCGGGTGCGTGACCGAGCAGGAACTCGACTGCGGCGGCCGCCTGCTGGGGTACGACCCCGTTACCGAGGATGTGGAGCATCTCGTTCCGGGTGAGGTCGGGTACGCCGGTCACCCATCCGTCGTCGAGGCCCATCATCCATTCGACGAACCGGGCGCTGAGCTGTGGGTTGCCCCGGGCGCTCAGAACAGTGGGGGCGGGTGCGGGTCGTCCGAGGATTCGTTCCCATCGGTGGACGGCGCCGGCGAACGGCCCCCAATCGACATCACCAGGCTGGGAAGCATCTGATCCCCTGAGCTGCCCCGCCGGTTCGGTCCACCCTTCGTCCCGTCGCTGGCCCGGGGTGTTGGCATCAGTGCCCCGGTCAGGCACGTCTGGTCGTCGCGCTGGTTGCGTCCCTTGTGATCCCTGGTCGTCGGGGTCGGGAGGAAGCTGATCACCGTCCTGAGATCCTGCCCACCGGTCCCGTGCACTCCCGGGCCCGTGTGGTCCGACGTTTTCGGGGTCGGTAGCAACTGCTGTTCGATCTGGTCGGCCAGTGTCGGCCCGTGCCCGCCCTCCCGTCGCTTGTCCGGGTGCTGGCTGCCCCCGTTCACCGCGAGTTGGCTGGTCGGCGTCTTGAGCAGCGTCGCGGCTAGCGTGTCCAGCGACGGCCGTACCGCTGCGTTGGGCCCGTTCGACTGGTTGTTGCCGTACCTGGTCGCGGTCGGGGTTGGTAGCTGGCCAGGCAGCGACGAATACCCGGTCTCGGGGGTGGGGCGCGCCGACGTCGGAAGCGCGTAGACAGACCCATGCCGCGTCGTACCCGAGTTCGGAAAGGTCTCCGAGTACACGTCCGAGTGCCCGCAGATGAGTGGGATCGTCGTCTCCCACACAGATCGGGCAGGGTTCCACGTTGCTATCGGCGCCTGCTGATAGGGCTCCACGGACGTTCTCCCAGATGACGAGTGTTGGACGGTGGTGGTTGATGGCCTCGACCATCGAGGCCCAGATCCCGGACCTAGTGCCGTCCCGCATACCAGCGAGCGCGCCGGCGACCGAGACGTCTTGGCAGGGTGTGCCCCCACAGACGACTTTGACGGGTGCGGTGGTCGACCAGTTCACGATGGTGATGTCGCCAAGGTTGGGGACGTCGGGGAAACGGTGGTCGAGGACCTTCGCCGCTGATTGTTTCTGCGGCCGGCCTTTCTTCGGGGGCTCGTAGTCGGCGACCCACCTAGTGCTGGTGTTGAGCACGCGGGCGATACCGATTTCCAAGCCTGCCATCCCAGAACACAGCGACCCCAACGGGATTGGGCTAATTGGCTCGGCGTCGGGCTGCGTCAAATCGCCGGTGGCATGAGACGCACATCCTGATGTAGTCGTAGACATCTGCGTAATCTCCTGTGAGGTTGGCCCATTCGTAACGGCGCTTCGGGTTGTTCTCGCCGCATCGGGCGCACTCTTTCGGCTTGCCGCGAACGGTTCCGACCCTGAGGTGCAGAGCCGCGTATTTCGCCGCATCGCCTTTCCACGCAGGGTTTTTCGGGCCGTCTTGGTTCAGGTTCTTAGCTACTCGACGGGTGATGCCGTATCGGGGCATGATCCGCTGAAGCACCTTGACTGTGACGCCGATCTCGTCTGCTGTCTGCCTGATCGTCAGACCGGATTCGTAGAGCGTTCGGATGCGCTCGACCAGTTCGGGTGGGTCGTTGGCGCGCGGTGGTGGAACCCACGCTGATTTGCTGCGGTCGTAGATACCCTTTGGCATGGCTACAGCCTATCTGTATCCGGGTCATTTCTTGCGGCTCGGTCGGCGTGCGATCCGCTCCTCTGCCAGCTGCGCTCGGAAGTCCGGGGAGCACGCGGGGTGATCAGTCCACCCGAGTTTGAGGGCGATCTCTCGCGGCATCTGTCGGCCGCACATCGAGCAGTTGGGCCCGCGGACGGGTGGGGGTGGGCATTCGTGCCTACGGAACGCGGGGGCGTCTTGTGAGGGCATCTGAGCGCCCGTCAGGACCCGGGTTCGGCAGTGTCCGTCCGTCCACTCGATCACGTACTGCCCGTCGTCGTGCGCCCGGGTTTCGAGGTCGACGATGCGGCCGCCCAGGGTGATGAACCTTTGGACGGCCGCATCGCAGGTCGAGCACTGGTCGGGCATTTACTCGCTTAGTCCGGACCAGTCGGCTTCCGATCCTGGGGTTTCCTTACCCGGGATGGTGGCGCTGTCGATCTTGGCGATCTGGTCGTAGTTGTACTTGGACACCTGGCGCCAGTCGACCGCGTCGTCAGGCCCGGCCTTGAGCTCCTGGTAAAACCAGACGGCATCGGCGCGCACCCGGGTGTGCTCGAGTTCGCGCCGGTTGCGCTGTGAGCCAGCGATCTGCAGGGCCGTTTCCCACAGGTCCGCATCGGTGGGCCCGGTGCTCACCTCGAGTTCGTGGACTGTGCCGGGTGGTGTCCAGCCGGCCTCGAGTAGTTCGGCTTCCCGCTCCGACTGCCCGATGGTGCGGCCCCGCTCGAACTCGCGCTGTCCGTACTCGTTGGCGGCGGACCTGCTCACTTGGTAATCCCGGTCCTCGACCGGGCGGGCAGGTTCGATCGGGGCGTCTTTCGCGGCCATCCGTTCCCGGCACGACCGGCAGGGGTTGGTCGGGGTGCAGGGTTCGTCCGTCACCCCAGCATCGTGGCCCGGGAACGTCATCCCCGCCCGCCGTTCTGGGTCGTACCCCTGGTGCTCGTTCTCAGGTATGCCGAGAATGGTCATCGCCTGATGCGCCAGTTCGGCCGAGTTCCACCAGTCGTTGATGTCGGCATCCTTTAACCCGACCTCTTTCGCCCGGGTGAATAGGCTGATGAGTTGCTGGAACGGTGTCGCCGTCACAAATCCTCGGTCGCTCATGATTCCTTCCCGTGGGTTTTGATCACGGCGACCGTGTCCGGGCCGTTCGCGATCAGGATCCGATCACTGATTCCCGGGTGCTGCTCACGCAGCTTCGCCCGGATCGCCTCGAGCTGGTCTGGGTGGGCGTTCTTCCACGCGAGCAGTAGGTAATCGTCCGGGCCCACGATCACGGCCTGCGAGACGGCCCGGGCGACCTCGAGTTCGTGCGCTCGCTGTGCCTCGATCGCCTCGACGTCGAGCTTCCCCAACGGACTCGGGGCGGCCGGTGGGGTCGTGGGCTTCCTCAGCTTGTCCGAGTCACGCATCAGGCGCTCGCCAGCTTCCGGGGCTTCAGCTCGCCCAACCAGTCCAACGTCAGCTGGTTGTCCTTCTTGGTCCCCTCATCACCCTGCTCTGACGACACGGTGCCCACGAACGCGGACCCGCACTCGATCACGAACCCGCTACCCGGCGCGTTCCCGGTCGGGCGGATCCGGACCGGCGCCCCGTACTGCTGGCCGGCATCCTTGAACAGGGCCAGGATCTTCGGGTCCTGCTTCAGCACCCGGGGCGCGTTGGTGGCGTCGGCTTCGGCGAGCGCACGACCGGTCATCTCGATCAGGTCGGGGAACAACTCGTGCGGGTCGTCGAGGTTGATCACGAACCGCTCGCCGGCGGACTGCCCGCCGCCGATGTTCTCGAACTCGACCTCACCAGCTGCGTGGGCGTACGTGATCGCGGTGACCGGGTCGAGGTCCTCGTCCTTGCCCATGCGGGCGGCGGCGAACATCTGCAACCACAGCTTCACGACGTCGGGCCGCAGGTCGATCACGAGGGGCCCGTCGTCGGGTTCCCACAGGTTGCCGCGGGTGTCGCCGCCGTCCTTCAGCGGGAGGTATTTCATGCGGGCGAGCGCGGTCGTGGTGCCCTGGGTGGCACCGACGTACGCGGTCCCGTTCGCCAGGATGAGACGCACCCGGTGGAGGGCGATGTCGTCGTCCCGCTTGGTGCGCTTGCGGTGGGGGAACACTGCGGCGAGCGCTGCCCGCAGTTCGGGGGTGCGGACCTTCACGGTCGCGCTGGTGGTGACGGTCATGAGTATGAAACCTCTTCCTCGGGTGCGTATTCGTACAGGTGCCAGACGATCGGGCCGACCGACGTGGTGCCCCGGTAGACGTACCCGGGGTCGAGGTCCTGGCCGGTGTTGTAGACCGCGAAGTGACGGATTTCAGCGTCGGCCGCGTTGTTGTCGACCTCGGCCCAGAACACCAGGTCGCCTTTCTGGTTCGCGAAGTGCAGGAATCGTGAACCAAGCGGCATCATGGGTGAGATCTTCGGGTCGGCAACGAGGTATTTCCATACCTGTCTCATGCTGTAAGCCCTTCGGGTAGGCGGATTTTCGTAAGCGCCCGCAGGTTTGGGGCGGGCATGTGGGGATCGATCGGGCACCCGAGCAGGCGGGCACCCATAGCGGCCAACACGATCGCGTCGGCCCGGTCGTCGTCCTTCACCCTGAGCCGGATCGGACCAACGTCGTAACGGTCATTCACGGCCCGGACGACCATGCTCTTGGTGACCTTCGTGGCGCCCCTGAGTGAGCCGCTGCCGGTCGCGTAGAGCTTCACCTGACCAGGCGACACCTCGACCACGGGAAGCCCGTCACGCATCAACCGGTCGACGATCCCCCACCACAGCCCGGACCGGTCGTGCGGGTCGCCGAACTTCGCCCCGTACGCCGGCGCCTCGACGACGACCAGGGCGGGAACGGGCCCGCCGTCGAACACCATCTCAGCGATCCGGAGTTCGACGGCGCGGGAGCGCTCTTGCCGATCCCGCAGGGTGGGGTTCGCGTTGACGGGACTGGTCGTGACCGCCCGAGACAGTACCTGCGAGAACTTCCCGAGCACCTGCACGTCGGCAAAACCGGTCGAGGTCAGGCTGACGTCCAACCCGATCACGCGCGTCACAGGTACTCCCGACCCGTGCACACGTAACCCGGGACCGGCCACCAACAATCCACGTTCTGCTGAATGATCAGCTGGGTCCGGTCGACGTGGGCCGGCGGCCGAGGTACACCCGTCGGCACCGGAACCGGACGATGAACGGCTGGGCCAGGCTGCACCCGGATGTCGGGGGTGAAACGTTCGTACGCACCCCCGAACAGGACCAGGACGCACACGACGGCGAGCGACTGACCACAGAACACGACCTGCGCGCGCCCCTGCTTACCCATCGGCCCGATCCCTGCACTCGATGCCCTGCTCGACGTGCTCTGCGTAGACCTCGATGTCACCCGCACCCCGCAGCGCCTCACGTAGGCACTGCGGCGGTTCTCCGTGTGGTGCGCAACCTCGACCAAGCCCGGCATCGGCACCGTCGAGGCCCGGTAGGTGAACAGATCAGCCATTCTGGTTCTCCTGTTCGCGCTCGTAAGCAATGGCCTCTTGCAACGACTCGACCACCCGGGCCATCTCGTCCGGAGTCATGTCCGCCGCCGACGTCAACTCGCGATCCGCATCACGGCCAACAATCTGCCGGCAGTACTCGAGCCGGGCATCCTTCTCGATCTTCGCCGCGTTCATCGCCCACACCAGACGATCCAAGGCAGTCGGCTCCTTCGCCGGCAACGGCCCGTCATCGGCGATCGGCTCCACCGTGTACGGCACACGCTGCCCCTTGGACGGCGGCAGCATGGTCGTCAACGCCTTCCGTCCGATGCCGGACATGTGGCTCACCCGGATACCGCCGACCGCCTTACCGGCCCACTTCACCGTCTCGTCCCGGTACAGGGTCAAGCGCTTGCCGTGCCAGGCATCCGTCTCCGGGCCCCAGCCCATGCCCAGCAACCGGAGCACCGTCTTGGACGGCTTGAACGGCTGCGGGTGCTCGGCAAGGTAGATCCACACGGGCTGTTCCGACGATCCCTGCCGTACGTCGGTGATGGTGAAAGTCCTCGGGCCGAGGACAAAATCATCCGCGTTTACCTGGTCGCTTTTCGGGGCGATGCTCTCTGTGATGTCCATCAGGCGGACGCCTTCCTCTGGTGGTGGGCGAGTACCCATCGACGTCTGCACGCCCGGCACCCTCGCTTATTTCTTCCTGGATATGTGTAGGTGTTCGCATCGTCGAACAGGTGCCCTTCTCGGCACCGGTCTTTCGCTGCGTTCGCGTGAGTTCCGTGCGCTACTTGGTCGAGCTGGTTCTCGGAGTGCGTGCCCCATCGCAGGTTTGAGAGGGTGTTGTTTCCCGGGTCGCCGTCCCGGTGGAGCGCCTCCATGCCGTCCGGCTGCAGGCCAACGAAGGCGATCAGCACCAGCCGGTGAATCAGCCATATGCGTGGCTGGTTGGCCCACCAGAGGTTCACGATCAGGTATCCGCTCGGCATTGGTACGGGCTTCAAGGTCACGCCGCGGCGTCGGTGACCGTGAGATGTGATCCTGGCGATCGACCGCACTCGGCCCAGGTCTGAAACCTCGTATGCCCCCTCGTAGTCGGCAACTGGTCGCCATGTCTCGGTCATGAGCTGACCTCGATTTCCTCTTCGTACATTCGGGAGATCCATTGCGGCACAGTCAATGTGACCGTGTCCTCAGCGAAATCGGGCCACACATCAGTCTCAAGGCATTCCTTGTAAACCATGAGAGCACGGTGGTTTTCGATCCCACCGATCCGCTCGGCGTCCGCGTCCAGCATCACCACTGTCACCAGGTGAGGTGCCTTCTTAGACTGGACGATGAAGTAGAACTCGACCTCATCCGCCAGGCCGAGCGCCCGGATACCGTCCGCGATCGTGACAGCCTGCCGGTGCCAGCAGTGGTCGTACAGCTTCTTTTCCATGTCCCCGTTCGGTGCCACCTCGTCCGCTGATTTCAGGTCGACCGGGCGCATGATCCCGTCCTCGTCCGGGCCGTCCGGTAGGTAGTCGACCAGGCACCGACGCCGGACACCGGTCACCGGGTCTACCCAGAACAGGGCGACCTCGGGCCGGCCAGGCTGTGACAGGAGGGCGTGAGCGCGGGGTTTCTGGTGGACGGCCGCGGCCATGGCCTCGACGATCTCAGCGTCTTCCGGGAGGATCACCGACCGGCCGGCCGATTCCTGCTCGGCTTTCCACCTTTGCGACGCCTTCGTCCGCCAGCTGTCCCAGACCTGCTCGGGGTCGTCCGGGTTCACCAGGGGCCGAACGGCGATCGTCTCGCCCTTCCCCAGAATCCGGGCATGGACAGCGTGACCCATGGCGAACGCAGCCGACGTCTTCCGCACCCCGTTGTCGCGGTCGTACCGGAACTGCGCCGGGCACCCGTCGTCGGTCAGCTGGCGGGCGTCGGAGTTGCTGAGCCAGTCCCCGGTGATCGCGGGGTCGTGGTATTCGTTCGCGTCGAGCTCGTAGACGCCGGGCAGGGTGATCCGGATCGGTTCGTCGGGCCCGAGCGCCGTCCGCCACGGTGGGGTGATCGTCGCGGCCCCGGTGCACAGGTCGCAGAGGAACGATTCCCCGTTGGTGAGCGCCTCCCCGCACTGCCGGCATTCGGTGGGGTCGACCGTGCCACGCTCGATCACAACTCCCGGGCCCGGGACCAGCAGCCCGTTCCGCGAGCGGCGTGTGACATCGCCAGGAACATCGTTGACGGCAGCGAAGTATTCGGCCAGGTCGCTCGCCTCGGCCCCGGCGCGGTCAAGGGCCGTGCCGTCCGGCATCCTGAAGTCGACGGGCACGACGTAATCGGCGACGTTGGTCAGCGGCCCACCGAGCGCGGGATCCGCCTCGGTCAGCTTGATCGGTGAACCCTGAGCGTTCGTCCACGCCACCGGCTGGTGCTCTCGGCATGGCTCCGACTCAACCGGAGTACCGCAGACCGAGCACACGAACCCGCCAGGCGGGATCGACGGGTCGAACCGGTCTGGTGCTTCCTGCTCGCCAGCCGCACCGATGTACTCGCCCACCGGCAACGTCTCGAGCAGCGCTTCCGGCTGGGGTTCCTCGTGCTCTGCGTGGGTGCGCCGGTTGTGCCCGGACGACCCACAGATTCCACATGCCATGATCAGTTCTCCCTCTGCCTGGCACGGGACCGGCGCCGCAGCTCAGCCGCCCGCTCGTCCTCATCCATGCCACCCCAAATACCCGCCGGCTGACGCGTCTCGAACGAGTACGCCTTGCACGTCATCCGGACGTCGCATTCCAACCAGCACACGTTCTTCGCTTCCTGGATCCGCTGTTTCCAGTGACCGGTTTTCCCGTCCGGGAACCAGTCGTCGATTGTGAGTCGGTCGTGATCGGCGCATGCTGCCTGGTCACGCCAGTCCGTTGTCTCCCGCGTGGACGTCTCGTGCGCGGGCCCCGACCGGCTCACTGACCAGGCCCATCAGACGGAACGGCAGAACCCTTGACGTGGTCTGCCTCAGCACAACCACAGACCACGCACCAGAACAGAACCGGGCCGTCGTCGCCAGCCTTCGCGCGAACGAACTCATGCCCGCTGGGGTAATCCTCCGGCCGGGTGATCGCCGGTGGCGGGGGCATCGGCCGGGAACCACACCGCGGCGACAACCGGTGCTGGTACGGCTTCCGCGAGCACGCACACCAGCTGTCCGCCGTCACCAGGTCAGCACGATCCGGGCCCGCCAGCGTCGCGTACGCGACCGCCATCGTGGTGTCGATCAGAACCCGCAGCAGTTGCTCCGCGGAAACGCACCCGTCGACCTCAGCCCGAGCGGCCCCGAGCAGGTTGAACGCTGCATCACGGCACTGGTCCCGGGTCATCGGGCCACCGACTCGCGCCGGTCCCGCAGACGCCGGTTAACCGCCTCGAAATGCTGCCACGGGACGTAGAAACACAACGCGATCCAGTAAGCCTTCACCGCCCACACCAGGGCCCACCAGAGGGCATCCATCACCACGTAATCAACACGCATCGTCGTACCTTTCCCATCGGGTAGGGGACACTCTCTATCGGTGGCCGGCGGGGAAAGCCCCGGTCCAGTTCGGGTCTGCACCGGGGCCCGGGCCCCCGCCGGCCACCACCTCATCTAGTAGCAACCACGCTCAGGTGAACACGGCCCATCGTGCCCGTGCCCACCGACACGACGGCCAGCACCAACCCGCCGCCGCGACCGGTCAAGAACATCGGCCGCCGACAATGGATGCTGCTTCTGGTACGTGGCCATCATCCGGCCGGTCTCCAGACCAGACTGATACGAATCCCGGTGCTGCAGATTCCGGCCGGCCAGGATCCCGACCGCCACGGACGGACCCGAGGTCAGGACCGCGGTGATCAGATACCCGTTCACGACGGCTTGGCCTCAGACAGGTGCTCGATCGACTTGCGAAGCGCATCCCTTGCCTGAGTCAGAGCTTTCTGCGCATCGACCTCAGCGCCATGCGCACACGCCAACGCGATCGTGCGGACCACACTCGATCCGTAGACCACGTCCATGTACTGCTTGCATTCCTGGACCCGTTCCACCCGGAGGTCGTTCCCGGTCAGGACCGACTCGATCTGGGTGAGGGCATGGGTCGCGGATGCCAGCAACGAATCAACCGTCACCGGGCCCATGTCGGTCACGATCCGGCCGCGTTCACGCTCTCGACGGCCTCGTCGAGCTGGCCGCTGATTCCCTCCGCCGCGCTGACCGCGCCCTCGATCAGCGACTCAGCGGCCGAGAAATTCTCGTCGGGCTCACCCATCACACCTGTCACGGTCGTCTGGGTATCCGCGATCGTGGATAGCACACCCTGCATCGCGGTAATCGTCTCGGCCAGTTGTTCCTTCGCGGCCGTGATCTGGCCGGCGATTTCCTCTTTGTCGCTCATAGCTGTTTCCCCGTTTCCTGTAGTGGTGTCTCTGTAGTCCGGTCGGCGGCGGTCGAACGCCCTACCGATTCCCCGGTTTACGTTGCGCTTTGCTTCGGCGGCGACATCAGCCAAAACCTTTCTGGCTTTCGCAGTTTCGCCTGACATCTGCTTGATCCGTTCCTCTTGTTCACGCCATCCATCACCCACTGCCCTGCTCCGTTCCTCATGTGCTGCAACCGCTTCGGGTGCGGTCGTACCGGTGGCGGGACTCGAACCCGCTACCTCCCCCGGGTAGGGGCGGGGGTGCACATGCCGCATGTGCGTCACCGGCCGGCCACCGGTTGCACGGCGGCCGTTGGTGGGCGGGTGGTGCCTAGGCCAGGCGGTCACCAGGTCACGCACCCGCCAGTCTCAGGGGCGGGTCATCTTGTCGATCAGATCGGCGTCACCGAGTTCGGCCCGGAAGATCACGAGGCGGCCGTGTTCGGCCTGCGCGCCCTGGTTGATGAACTCGGCCGCGGCCGACGCGTCCACGACCGCGCTGATCAGAGCCCGCCCACAGGGCCGGATCAGCCCGTCGGAGTGGATGCGCTCGGATCGGCAGACTCCGACCAGGGCGTACCCGGTGGGGACCTGCACGATGCTGGTCTGGTTGAACCGCAGCCGCGACGACTCGCCGACGCATCCGCTGCAGGGGAACGACACGTGCTCGACGGCGGCGGGCACCTGGTCCGCAAGCGGCGGGGTCCACCCGGGCGGCGGGCCCACCTGGTCGAGGACGTCGTTCAGGATCGCGAACGGATCGTCGCCGGTCACCGTGTCGTGCGGGAGCACCCGGTGGTGCCGGCGGTACTCCGGGATGGTGGTGCGGCGGGTACCCAACCAGACACCGAGGAACGGCAGGCAGAGGAGGGAGAGGGCGGCGAGGCGGAGAATCATCGGGTTCTCTTTTCGGGTAAGAGGTTTCGGGGTGGTTAGCAGTGGGCGGTCTGCTCGTAAATCTCGTGCAAGGTGCAGGTCGGGATCGTGGTGACGGATGCTGATGTGGCCGCCTGGTTCGCGAGCAGCTGCTGAACGGTGGCCTCGAGTTGGCGGGTGCGGGCCTGCTCGGACGCGATCTGCTGTTGCACCGTCGCCCGGTCGTTCCGCAGTTGCTCGATCTGGTCGTCCTGGCCGTGGTTCTGAATAAGACTGGCGATGGCGAGTCCGAGCGCGATTGAAGCGACGATGTTCACCCACTGGCCGATGCTCATCGGGCACCGTCCGGGTCGAGGCGATCAGCGATCGCGAGCCGGGCCTCTTGGTTCCGCCACTGCGACGTCTTGGGCCGGTCCTCGACGATCCGCCGGATGGCCTCGGGCGGATACCCGTCATCGACTAGCCGGGCCAACTCAGCGTGCCGTTCGGCGGCGACCTCAGCCCGGATGCGCCGCCCGTAATCAGCCGCTGCCTTGCCCGAGCGGTCGGACCAGACCGACCACATCGCCCGAATCAGGCCCTTCACCGGGCACCGACCATCAGCAGGCCCGGGAACCAAGCCACCACCCACAGGATCACCGCAGCGCCCGCCCCCAGCCCCAACGCCGCCAGCATCCCCAGACCCACAGCGCGCGCCGTCCGATCCTTCACCCGCACCGCAGGCGACGCAGCATGCCGGGCCGCCGGACGGTAAACCAGCTCATGAACGAGAGGACGAACGACCGGGACCGCAACCGTGGGAGCGTCCCGCGGGTACCCGGTCACGACAGAACCTCAGCATCCATGAGAAGAACGATCCGGACCGTGACGCCGTCGAGGTCGAAACGCCACCGATGGTGGTAGTCGCTGTCGCCCCGTTCGACTGTGTACGACGGCTCAGCTGACCACGTCTCGGCCAGCCGGACGGCGTTCCTGACCGACTCCTTCGCGAACTGGACCTGCACGTTGTACGCGTGGTCGATCATGATGCTGGTCGTCCGGCTGCCGCCCAACGACTCGTCGAGCTCGAGGACCACCCCGATCGCCTTGCCACGGGCCGCAGCGTGATCGAATCCGGGGTCGTAGAACTGGGGGGCGGGTGTGTCGGTGGTGGTCACGATTCCTCCGTCGCGTCGTCGGCCGGCCCGTCGCTGAGAAACGCCAAGCGGTCCGGGCAGAGCATGGTGAGTGGGGTGCCAAGGAAACGGGCGATGTCGGCGAGCTCGTTGATATCCCAGACCTGCTGGTCCATGAACCGCCGGCTGAGACTCGACGTCGACACTCCGAGGTGTTCGGCGAGCGCGGCCCGGGTCTTCTTCTTCGCGGTCATCTCGAGGCGGATGAGCATTCCCACCTCCACCGATGGGGTGTGGTCGTACTGGTTCGCCACGGTGGCTCCGTCCTGTTCGGTGGGCTGCGTCGTGTTCATGGGTACAGTCAATACCCGGGACGCTGTCCCGTCAAGTGCAATTTTGTACCGGATTCTGGTTGACCGTCCCGCAATGCGGGAGTAGTATAGAGCTATCAGCAAGGGACACCACCACCAAGGGAGAACGAAATGGCCACCGACCTCAGCACCGAATTCCCCACCACCGCCGACCGCGAGGCCGAAATCAGCCGCCTCTGTGAACTCGCCATCGACTTCGCCGACCGGGGCTGGGAGCAGGCCGCCGATCAGGCACAGGACCGGGCCACAGCGATCCGGGCCCTCTGAACCACCCGGCCCGGGGCTTCGGCCTCGGGCCGGGCCGCCCCCAGAAAGGACGAAACTGTGACAGAGATCGAATGTGCTTGGTTAGCGGGTTTCCTCGAGGGTGGCACCTTCCGCAGTGAGCGCACGAGGAACGGCGGAAGGACAGCGGTCGTCGAGATCAAATCTGTCGACCATGACGTAATCGTTAAGGCAGCACGCATTCTCGGCGGTTACGCAGTAGTAAGGCGCACCCCCGACAAGACCGGCCATCAGGAGCAGTACCGGGTCAGAGTCACCGGTACCGCAGCGATCCAGATCATGCAACGCGTCAGGCCACACATGGGCGCTCGGAGCGCCGCGAAGATCGCCGCGCTAGTCCAGACCCACTGAGGCGGGTTCGACTTCCCAAAGCGGCCACTGGAACGCTCCCACCATCCGCACCCACCCGAAGGGCACACACGATGACCAGAGACGAGATCACCGAGTTCAAGGCTCAGACAGCACGACGTCGCGCCGCAGAGGCTGAGCACCCCACCCCGGACGCTGCAGCGCACGACCGGGCCACCGCTGCAGGTCTGGCCGTGGTCCGCGACGTTGACCACGAACGGGCCCTGCTCGAGGACCGGGCACGCACCGCCGCCGCGACCTGGTTGACCGTCCCCCCGATGGGCGACCCGGTCACGTCGCTTCGCCTTGAACTCGCCGCCGCCCGTGACGAAGCGCTGGTCGAGTACCGTCGCGTGCTCGCTGGTCGACGGCTTGAGCGGCGCTGTGAGATCTGCGGGCCTGGTGCCGATCACACGAACCGGGCGCATGACGACGAGTTCGATGCTCGCGACCGGACCCCGGATCTTGCCCGGATCGCGGATGACCCGGACACGCCCCGGTACGTCGCCGATACGGCAGCGATGATGCTCGCGTTCCCGGAGGAAGCGATCTTGTTCGACCACGAATCCGCGTTGGTGATCGACCGGGAGTACCGGGCGGCGGTCGTCAACCCGGAGGTCGGTGCCCGCGAGCTGGACCACCCGGCCGATCCGCACCCGCAGCGCCCGACCGAGTGCCGTACCTGCGCCCGTCCGATCCATGTCCGCATCGATGACCAGGGCGTGTTCGTGTCCGCCGCCCACTACGCCTAAAGGAGACAAGCGCTCATGAGTCCCGACGATCACGCACTCTGCGGTTCGTTCTGCGAGTGCGGCCCCGAGGTCACCCCGATGAGCCTCGCCGAACGCGACGCGTACGTGGCTGAGGTCAACCGGCTGCAGGTCGAGCGGGATCATGCGGCGGCGATCGTCGATGATCGCGAGTATTACCGCCCGACGGGCACCGCGTGGCCGGCGGTTCCGGGCGTGACCGTGGCCTATGAGGACGTGACCAGGTGATCACTGGCGATGGGTACGTGATCGGGTTCGTGGGCGACGGCGAACCCGGTGGACTCACCGACGGACAGGCCGCGCTCTACATGCTCACCCTGTTCGGTCTGCTCGTTGTCTGGTTCCTCGTGACCGACTGGTTCGAGGTCGGCCGGCACCAACGACGATCACGGAAAGAGGACACCATGCCCGAACCGATCGAGTGGTCCACACACATCCTGGTCGACGCCGGCGACGACATCGGCCTGAGCGCCTGCACCGGTATCTGGCTGCACCGGGCGCGCGCCGCTGGCCGCACACCGGTCGGTGACCCGAAGATCAGCTACCGCCTGTTCGAGGCGGGAGCGCTCGCTACGCCGGCCCAGCAGGCGACCGGCCTGATTCGGGTGGTCGGGCTGGTCGAGCCGTGAGCCGGGCCCGGTCGAATCGTCGGCGAGCTGCAGCACGCGAGCAGCGCTCCCACGACCGGCGGATCCGGATCATCCGCCACCTCGCCGCCCGGTCAGGGTTCGTCGCCCTCGCCCCGTGGCAAGAGCGCTTTCTCGAGGACCGGATGACCGCCACCGAGGTTGTCGGGATGTCACCGATCGCCCACGCCATCCGGTACCCACAGACCCCCGGGCCAACAACGGCACCGGGTAAACCAGAAAGGCACACCAGCACATGATCAAGCGCATCATCGGCATACTCGCCGTCATCGCCGCCGTGCTCACCCTGACCGCGGCCCAGCCGGCGGCCGCGGCCAGCAACGGCGAGCACAACCAGCACTTCGCCTGCTTCAACGGCGGGACCACCATCGATCTCACCCTGACCTACGAGGTGTCCGGTGTCGGCGGTCCGGAGGTCAATTCGGTGTTCCTGACCGGCGTGAGCTGGGAAACCGTTCCGCTGGCCAAGCTCGATCGGATCAGCGTGTTCGGGCTGAACGATGCGATCGACGGCGGAAACGACGTGAATCTGTACTCGTACGGGGGCACTGCGGCCAGTCAGAACGATGTCCCGAGCACCCACATCAGCAACGAACTGGGGCGGATCTACTTCTTCGAGGACAACACCCCGGGCGACCTGTCGGTGAACTTCTGGGGCGGGGTGGGCGACTCGGGCGCGTACTGCCAGGTCAATCACCACGTCGCGTAACCACTGCTGGAACCCCCGCAAAACAATTCGGCCCCGGACCTTGGTAGGTCCGGGGCCGAACTGGTTCACCGCCACCCTTAACCCCTGCTCCGCGCCAGGGCCACCATCTCTCAGCAGGGCCTCAGGTTACCTCAGGGAAGCGACCGCTTCACCACCCGGGCGACGTCGCCCTTCGGGCCGGCGGTAGCACCCGAGTCGGCCGGCAGCGGGTACACGGGACGGCCGGCCCACCCAAGCAACCAGCCCGCGTTCGGGTACACGTACGTCTCGACGACCCGGACGGCCAGGTAGTAGACGGCGGTCACGATGATGGTGACCAGGGCGGTCACCTGGTCATCCTGCAGACCAAACCAACCAGCGACCGGCCACGCGGTGAAGTAGCCGACCACCAGAGGAACGAACGTCCTCAGGACGGACGGCAGGAACGAACGAAGATCAGGGAACACGGTGACTCCTATCGGTTCGGGCACGACCAGTCGTCGGCCAAGCCCTTCGAGATTCGCACAACATCACGACCATGCGTGGTCGCCGGCCCCGCTTCACCCGGGCCCGGGATATTCAGGGTGACCAGGTCGCACACCCGATCCCGGTTGTCGAGCATGACGACACCGAACACCAGGGACAACGCCAACCCCACCACGATCGCGACTTTCCCGACCCGGGCTTGCCGGTCGACGGACACCCGCAACGCGTGGACCTCCGCGACGAGTTCAGCACCCGCCTTGATCAGCCTCTCCGGCATCTGCTCATTCCCCACGGGTAACGCGGGATCCTGGGTGGTCATCTGCTGTGGTCTCCCGCTCTACTTCGGCCTGCTCGAGCAGGCGACGCGTTGCCTCTGCCTGCTGCTCACACCAATCGTCTAACGCACGTAAAACATCCCGCACGTCGGGTCCCTTCCTCCGGGCCTGATCAGTCATGCCGGCGTCGTGCGTCGGCGAGCTCGCGGGTAGCCGCGGATGCCTCTGTGAGTGCGGGGACAATCTTTTCCAGGAAGGCGGCGACCATGAGGTCTTTACCGGCCACAGCTGCGTCGGCCCGGGAGCGCTCGGTATCAGCACGTTTGCTCTCTCTCCTCAGGGCGACCAGCAGGCCCGCCGCGATGATCCCTATTGGACCTTGGGCCAGTAGATAGGTGACAACGTCGCCAGTGCTAGGGCCCGAGCCGGTCGCTGCCATGTGGAGGACGGCAGCGGCCGGCCCGAGCATGGTCAGGATCCGTTCGGGGCGGTGTCGTTGTCGCCGTCGAGCAGGTCACCGAGTTCGGCGAGCGCGGCCCGTGCGCCGGCTTCTGACGCGGCCTGAGCCTGTTCGGCGGTCAGCGACCCACCCGCCTTGATTGCGTCCGCGAGAACCTTGATGGTGGCGTTCTGCGCACCGATCAGGGCGGTCAGCTCGCGCCGCAGTCGGGCGACCCCCGGGGGGAACCGGACGATCTCGTCGTACGACACCTTGTCGCCGACCTTCTTCGACCCCCACGCCTTCACGTCGGCGTCGGTCACGGTGTGCGTGTCCTTGAAACTCACGTCGTCTTCCTCCTTCGGTGGGGTGGCGCCTGCAGGTTTCGCTCCCAGATTCACAGCGGCAACCCGCCGCCGGAACGCATCCATGTTGAAATCCGGGTCCGACTTCCGGCCCTTCGGCCGGCACGTCTCTTTGTGCCCGAGCACGTCGGACACCTTCAGCCCGAACTCGTCGATCAGCGCCCGGCAGAGACGCGCGTACGAGTCCATCTGAGGTTCGGGCCAGTCGCCCTTCGTACCGGGCACGCCGACCGCTTCGGCCTCGATCCCGATGGCGTGGATCTTCTCGTAATCCACGGACAGGGATTCGCCGGCGTGGTTGGCGCTGCCGGCGGCGAACACGTAGATGGTCCCAGATCGGCCGATGCCGTACTGAGCCAACGGTCCGGGCAGGTCGGCGCCGCGCCCGTGGAGAACGGTGTTGTACGACGGGTAGTCGCCGGTGGCTCCGCCGTTGGCCGTGTGGTGACAGGTGATCGTGCGGACGTCGGACATCAGCTGCGGGCGAGTGCGGGTTTCCCACCCGGGAACCTCGATCACCGGGTACCCGGTCTTCCGGGCGACCCGGGCCAATCCTGTGTACATGTTCACGGCGGACCATCCTTCTGTTCGGGTCCTACCATGATGGCCCCCTCCGGCATCGGCGAGGGCAGCTGGTACATGGCCGTGATCCCCCAGTAGTCCCGGGCCCCGACCGGGTTCTCGTCGTACGCGAGTTTCCGATCGTTGTTGTCGTCCGGGATGTCCGGGTACAACTCGAGAACCTCAGGGATCTGATCCCAATCGGTGAGCTCGTGCACCCAACCAGCGTCGGGGCCGGGCGGATCAATCCACAGAAACATGATGTGACCTTTCAGGAGACGGCGAGCCAGCGGGCGAACACCCGGGTACCGAAGCTAGCGGATGACAGGGAAGCCGTTGCCCCACCGTGGTTTTGGGTGATGAAGTACTCGATGTAGTCGCCGGCGTTGAAGAACCGTTGGATGTGGCTCACCATGTTCGTCTGGTTCGGGTCGTACGGCTGCGACCGGATGGACGACCCACCACCGACGACACCGCCGGCGTTCAACCGGCATTCGAGGGTGAGGACCGAATAGGTGAACTGGCCGATGGTGAACCAGGCCTCGACGTCGTACACACCGGCCGTCGTGAACGTGATCCGCGACGGGTTCGTCGACGTCGAGTGCATGGTGTCGGTGTCGAAGATTTCCGCCGCGAACGTGATCAGGGTGGCCGAGTTGTGCGGTACGACGAACGTGGTGTTGTCGTAGACGTGGCAGCGCGGGAACACCCCGTTGGTGCCGTTGCCCATCAACCACAGCAGCACGTCACGGACCTGAGCGTCCCACTGTGAAGCGGTCAGTTTCTGAGCCGCTGTGGCGTCGAATGGTGTTGGGACAGTAGCCATGTGCTTATGCTCCGAATCTCATTGCGTACTGGACCTCGACGGGTTCGCCGGCGGCATGGACCCGGGCCACCGTAGGGGCAACACCCCGGGCGGTCACAGGGAACGTCTGCGGCGATACCGCTCCACCCGGCGCAGTCACCGTGACCCGTTCACCGTTCCAATCGAGATCGCAGGGGTAGTCCCCCGCCGCGGTCGACAGGGGCGACGTCGAGGTCACGATCAGAGTCCCGGTGGCCGTCGTCGCCACGCAGGTCCCACCAGTCACCGTCGCCGCGCTGTCACCGATCGCGAACCGGCCGTACGTCGCGTCGTCGAACACACCCTCTGGTGGCGCATCCGCCGGATCGGTATCGAACACGAACAGAACGGCCTGATCCTCGACGACGTATTCCTCCACCCACCCGGACGCGTAGACGTCCTTGTAGCTGACCCCGAGGTTCGCGACTGGGAGGTTCTGAATCCGGATCCGCTGGTACGGCAGCAGGGCGAACACGGCCGCCCGCTGGTCGGTGGGCATCAGGGTGACGTCGAACCCGAACGACGTCAGCCGAGACTCACCGGACACCATCTGCCGGTACGCCAGGCCCCGGGCCACCGCGGGATCACCGGCCGACGACGCGAGGTCGCTACCGGACAGCCGCAGCTGGGTTGCCGTTTCCGTGTCCTGGTCGATCAGGGTCACCGACCCCACCGGGGAGGTAACGGTCTGCCTGGTTGGTCGTTCGGTGCGCTCGCCGGACCACCCGCCGGTCGGGATGTCGAGGTCAGCCTCGGCGTCGAGGGTGAGCGACACCGCAATCGGGTTCATGTTGAGAGGGAGGACGACGTGCCGGCGGCCGTCCGGGCGGGTGAACATGCGGCCCTGGATCGTGCGAACGTGTTCACGCCACGCGTCGAGCAGGTTCTCATTCGCGCCCGTCAATTGGACGGGGGTCAGGTCCTGCACTGAAACGCCGACGCCACCACCAACGAGAGTATCGGCCGTAGCCCCGTAGGTGACCAGGTCAGCGGCCCGGTTGAACCCGGTGAAATCTACTCCGGCAGCGGAGTAGTGCGAGTAGGACACCCCACCAGCGAGAGAGTTGTACCGAACCCACAGCCCGGAAACGGACCCGTTGATCGTGTTTCCCTGTTTGCCGACTGCGCGTGGGTTCATGTTCCCACCGACGACGATGTATTCGATGCCGGCGTAGGGTGCGCGGGGCCAGCCGGGGAAGTACCCGGCAACGAACCGGTCGGGGATCGACTTGTCGCGGATCGCGAGCTGTGATGCTGGGGTTCCGGCGTCGTCGTATAGGACCAGTGAAATCCAGTGCCACGAATCATCTCTCGGGTAGTTCGTGCCGAACTCGGTGCGTGAGACACCGTTCGAGTCGATGAGTTTCCACACGACCTTGCCCGACACGATGACCGCGAGGAACCGCCAGATCACGTTCCCGAACTTGTCGTACGCGGCAACAATGTCGTCGGCGCTACCGACAATGTCCGCGTCGAGCTTCACCCACAACGACACCCGGTTCACCGCGTTCGACCCGCCCCTGGTCTTGTGCAGGATGACCGGGGACGCCGTGTTCCCGTCACCCCGGGCGAACGACGCGATCCCGTCGACCAGGATCCCCGCGTCAGCCTGACCCAACGACTGCGACCCCGTGCCGGCGCTCGACGGGATCACCTGCGCCGCTGGGATATCGGTGCGGTCGAGCGACAGGCCCCGCAGGTAGGTCGCGTCCGGGTCGTCGTCGTACGGCCAGTAGTCGCTATCTGTGAGGGCGGTGATCTGCTCGCCGTAGTCACTGATCAGGTCCCGTCGCGCGTGCCTGGACATCACGCAGGAAGCGGTCAGGGTGCAGGTGGCGTCCGCGACGTCGACGGACATGTCGGGTACCCACTTGTCGGACCACCCGAAGAACCTGACCGAGCTGTTCGCGCCACCGTTCCAGCTGTAGCTGAGACGGACCATGCGGTCGCGTTCGACCTGACCGGAGAAGGCACCAGCGAGGTTGTCCGGGGTGAACGGGGCGTACCCGACCGATCCTGCCGGGGCACCCCACGCGGTCAGCTCAGCGGCCGTCGCGGGCGTGTTGTCGAGCAGCACCGTTGCCGTGGTCGCCTCGACCGGTGTCTCGACCGTCCCCCGCGGGTGGACGATCTCGAATCCCCGCGACCTGGTGCTGATGTCGATGAAGCTGCCACCGGGAACGAACTGCACCTCGACCTTGTGCTGAACGCTGAACGTGGTCACTTCTCAATCACCCGCTTCGGGATCTTCGCGCCGCCGGCCGGTGCGTGCCGCAACGCGTGGATGACGGTCGCCTTGATTTCCCGGTCACTGACCAGGGGCCGGCCGTTGTAGTTGACCGTGATGTACGTGTTCCCACCACCGCCGCTACCACCTCCACCACCAGACCGGCTCGAGGCGGTACTGCGCTTCACCGCCGCTACCGCCTTGTCTTGAGCCAGCATCCGAGCGTCGCGGCGCTTGCTGCCCCGCGACGTACGTAGGCCCTTCCTGACGAAATCCCTTGGCGTTCCCTGGTGGGGGATGATCGACCCGCGGTTCGGGGCCGTGAACAACTCCGGGCCCTGCTCGCCGACCAAATATGTGGTACCGCCCGATACGGGCCCGCCGGCCGCACGCGCACCGAGCGCGCCCGGGGCGTACACCCCGAGGCCCTGCCCGGCCGTCCCGGGCCCCTTGCCCCGCTGGTAGAACGTCGTCGTCACCGAGACGTTCACCTTTTTCCCGTGAACGTTGTTGATCGAGGCCCTCAGGCCGTCGACCTTCGCCTTCGCCTCGTTCGCGGTCCGGGCGGCCGACCGGAACGCGGCCCCTGCTTTACCGGGCAGGTGGCCGAGCACTCCGAACAGCTTCCCCATTGCGCCGATGTAGATGCTGACCGCGCCGAGGACGACGTTCGACACCGCCTTGAACACTGAGATCGTGGCGTCCCGGAAGGTCTGCGAGCTCTTGTACGCCTTCACGAAGACGGCCGCGAGCAACACCAGGCCGACCACGACTAGGGAAACGGGGTTGGCGAGCATCGCGACGCCGAGGGCGACGAACCCGGCGGCGAGCGCACCCACCGCGACCGCAGCTGCTTGAGCGGCGCCCGGGTTCTTCTCCAGCCACGCCAGCAGTTGAATGCCCTTGTCGAGGACCCTGGTCACGATCGGGATGAGCTTCTGGCCGAGGGTGGCGGACAGGTTCCCCCACCGCTCCTTCATGGCCTCGACCTTCGCCGAGAGGTTCCCCGACTCACGGGACGCCGCACCGAGCGCGGGACCGGCCTGCTTCATGACCAGGTTCATGGTGGCCTGGCCCTTCGCCGCAGCTTGGGCTTTCGTGCTCAGCTTGTTGAACTCGGACTGCGTTTTCACGCCGGCGACCCGGAACGCTTCCGTGCTGATCTTCGCCGCGGACAGGCCGATCCCGTACCGCTCGATCGGGTCGAACTCGCCTTTGAACGCCGACCCGAGCGCCTCGACCGCGTCTTTCGTCGGCCCACCGAACGTGGCCGCGAGGTCGGCGCCGGTCTGCAGCATGAGCTTCGTCTTGCCGGCGAGCTTGTCTTGGGACACGCCCTGGTTCTTCAGGGTCGCCCCGATCAGGTTCGCCGAGTTGCGGTACTCGTTCGCGGTCAGGCGCACGCTGTCCCGCTCGTTCTTCGACTTCTTGATGATGGTGTTCGCGTATTTGCCGAACACCGTCTGGGTGGCGCCGATCGACTCCTGAGACTCGCCGGCCGCCTTCACTGAGTCGTACCCGAGTTTCAGGACGGCGGCGCCGGCGAGTAGGCCACCGGTCTTCATGACCTCGGCGGATTTCTGCCAGCCCTTCGACTGCCGGATGCCCGCTTTCTCGACCTTCTTCGAGCTCTTGTCGAACCGGTCGGCGGTACGTTCCGCGGTGTCGCCCGACTTCTCGAGCGATCTCGATAGCGAGACGTCCTCGCCGATCAGGCGGGCCCTGATGATCCGGTCAGTCATGTACGTCTCGCTTCCGCTGCTTCTCGCTCTGCCTGCCGGTTTCGTTCGTCGATCAGATCCGCCAACGCCACGACCTCCCACAGCTTGAGTTGCTCGCGCTCCCACGGCTTGATACCGAAACCATCGAGGAACGCGAGCATGTACTCATCGCAGAGGTCTACGGGGTCGCGGTCGGGTCGGCGTCGGCGGTCGTCCCGCTCTGGTCGGCGCTCGCGGGTTCGTCCACGGCCGCCGGGTTCGTAGGAGGGATCGCGACCCCGGTGTGGTACTTCGAATCGATGGGCTGCCCGCAGCCCGCGCAATCCCCGTCCTCGTCGAGGTCGACCACGTCGTGAGGGGCAATGTCGAAATCAGCGAGCTTGAGCGCGGTGAATTCCTTCAACCCGATGAGGCCCGGTTCCTCAGCGCGGATCGCCAGCAGGCAGTACGCGCACTGCAGTTCCATCGAGTCGAGATCGTCGATCTGCCGGATCCCGTTCGCCGCCTTGAACGACTTCATCGTCGCCACGCTGAACTCGGCGAGAATCCCCATCCGCTTGTCCGGGCCCTGGAACACCCGGTCGCCGGTCTTCCTCCACGTGAACTGCACAGTCGTTCTCCCTGCTGGTCGCGCGGGGTTCGGGTTACCCGCCTGACGCGAGTTTACGGGCGACCCGGTCCACCGATTCCAGGAAGCCCTTCACCAGTTCCTCCCCGACGTCGTCGATGGCCCTGTTCGCGAACCCGGGCGCGATCAGCTGCAGCACCCACGGATCGTCACCGAACGTCGGGTGCCGCAGCCGGCCCGAGTTGATCGCGGGCAGATCGGTGAGGCCCTTCGACCCGCGGTGCTGGATCTTCAACGCCAGGCCCACCGACCGGCCGGTGAGTTTCGTCTGAGCGGACACCCGGGCCCGGGACGCCACCCACACGTTGAGGCCCTTCTTGTGGGGAAGGTCAGAGAACGCGTGCTCCCTGACCTTCCCCTGCGCTGTCTTCCCCGCGTCCCGTCCAGCCTTCAGTAGCTCTTTCCGCAGTTCCCGGTTCCCGGCCGCCTTCAGGTCGGCCCCGAGCTTCCGCAGGTCATCTACGCCACCGAAGCCCGCCTGGAACCCGGCCATCTCAGAGCGCGGTGTCGGCGGTCCGGGCGACCACGTACAACGGCGACGACGCAACGAGGCCGTCGAGAACCGCGAGTTCCAGGCCCTCGAACATGGCGACCTCGCCGTCGGAAAACGTCGGCGTCGCACCCGCGTTGATCATCGTGGCGGGGGCGACGACCTGGTACTGGGCGAACCCCGGGGCTACGGCTTCCGGGCTGGTCAACGTGACGTAGAAGGCGTTCTGCGTCTGGGCCAGATACGCGTCACGGATGGTCGTGTCGTACTCGATGTCAGCGGTGATCGTCGGCTCTTTCAGACCCGACGACGGCTGAGCGTACGCCGACAGGTTCGGTCGCTGCCCGAGCGCGTTGTCACACTCGATCTTGATCGACCGCCAGTTCGTGACCGCCGTCCCACCGGTCGCCAGAGCGGTCGTGGTCGGCGCCGTCACCGTGCCCCCGTAGACAACCGCGACGACGTCCTTCGCGACGTAGTTCGTCGGGAGCGACGGCATGACCGGGGCGGTCAGGGCGGTCGCGGTGTCCGGGGCCCGCCGCAGGTCGAACACGACCTCGAGGGTGACCAGGTCATCCGAGTCCGGCGGGGGGATGTCCAGGGTCCACTTGCTGACAGTGGCGCCCGTGTACCGGTGGGGGCGGCTGGTCCCGGTCGTGTCGATGATCCCGACCTGGATCGTCGCCGACTTCAGGCTGATACCGGACTGCACAAGGGTGTGGTTCTGCTGGTACTGCGACCCGCTGATCAGGTTGCTGACGCTGGTCGGCAGGCACAGCGACCACAGCAGACCGAACCCCTTGCTGATGAGTTCGACCTTGACCGTCATCGTTCCGGACCCCAGACCCGCCCGCCGGCGGCCGGCGCGGGGAACGATCGACCCGACCCGCAGGCCCTCGCCCTGCTTGATCTCCGGGTCGAACTCGACGGTCGAGTCGGCCATGATCTCGAACCATCTGGTTTCGACCGCGGCCGTCGCGAACGTGGATTCGACGGACAGGCCCATCGTGTGATCGAGAACGCTGCTCATTTGCTGTCACCTTCCGTGTTACCCGAGCTCGCGCCCGATCGTTTCGGCACCGGATCCCAGTTGCCGACCTGCAAGACCAGATCGGCGGCGAGGTCCGCGCGGACCTCGATCACCTCACCGGCCGCCACCGAGTGCCGTTCCCCGGTCACCGGGTCGAACAGGACGACGTCGCCCATCGGGTTCGTGTTGCGGACTTTCGCCGTACTCGCGTCGACCATGTGGTTCTCCTAATTCCTGAATCGGGCGGAAATGCGGACGGGGAATTCGTAGTAAGCATTCAACGGGCCACCAGTGTCAGAGGCTTCGGACTCGCCGAACTCCCATGATCCCTGCACCACGGCCAGGACCGCCGCCCCGGTCAACCCCAGGTCCTCCGAAGGAAGCATCCGCAGGGCGTGCTCGAGGACCCCGTACAGATAGATGCACCGCTCAGACACGACCTGCTGATCGGCGGCCGCCCCGTTCGACGACACCGACACCCCGCACCGGATGTCGTAGATCTCCCGCATCTGCCGGGCCGGCCCGAGCGACTGCGGGACCGTCTCGCCGGCCGCACCACCGATCGTGACCCGCTCCGCACCCGACACGGTCACCCGCCGCCCGTACGTGACCTGCACCGCCGTATCCCCGGACGCGGCCAGGGCGGCCACCCACAGATCCTTCAGCGCGGCCTTCGCGAGCGCCAGCGTCGTTGTGGTCGTCGTCGTCATGCGATCGCCAACTGTCGGAGGTTCCGGTAGGCGATGTACGTCTCGGACGGTGTCCGGCTACCGGCGGCGACCGTCTGCAGGGCCGCGTCGACGTCGTCCATGGACGGGTGCGGCATCTGCCTCGACATCTGCCAGGACCGGGCCACGATCGTCATCCCGACCGCCCGGGCGACCAGGGGCGGTGACTGGTCACCGGCCACGTAGGTGATCGTGATGTTCTGCCGGCCGCCGCACCATCGGCGGGCGGATTGCTGGCCACCGCGGTAGAGGATCCCGACCGCCGACGAGAACGTGTAATCGGTGCCCGCAGTCAGGGCGATCCCGTCCTCGACGACGGTGGTCACCGACTGCACCGTGCCCGGAAGGACGATCGCCGACGTCCCGCCGTCCACGGTCCGGGTGATGATCCTCGGGCTGATGATCCGGTTCAGGTCCTTCTCGACGGCGTCCGACGCGACCATGCACAGCCACCGCAGCCAGTCGAGTTCGTCGGGGGTCACGATGATCCCGGCCGCGGCCAGGTGCTGAATCGCTTCGTCGGTGTCGATGAACCCGCCGCCGTCGACGGTCTCGACGATGAAGGACCGGCGGATCACGACCGGGATCCCCCCGACCGACGCCGTGAGCACCTCCCGGTGCAAGCCCGCCATCACGCTCGGATACACCACGTAGTAATCGCCCACGCCACCGTGCTGAACGGCCGGCGCAGTACCGGCGGTCATGTCCGGCTTGGTGATCGCGTACGAAGGTGTCGTGTCCGCGTCGATCGGGTCGACCCCGTTGGGTGCGGTCAGTGTGAAGCTGCGCAACACACCATCACTGAAATCGATGGGCACTCCGGGTCACCTCCTGTGGTTGTCGTGTCTCATTGTCAGGCCCCTGGGGTGCCGGTCGGGCCCTTGCGGGTACCAGGCGACCCGGTAGCGCCCCGCCGGCCGCCGGAGGTCGCCAGAGGGCCGCGGCGGGTGCCCGGGGATAGGTGGCCGGGCGGTAGGACGGTCGGCGCCGCCGGCGACCGGTACCCGAGCACCCCGAGCACCGACCGGCCGACGACGGCGACACGCTTACCGGGCGCCGACCGGGCGGCCGCTCCGAGCGCACCGCGCGCGGTCACAGCGGCAGTCTTCAGGGACACCCCGCGCGAGACGGCACCTACGGCGGCCAGCCCGGTCGCGACCCCGGTCTTGCGGGCAGTGACCCGGGCCACCGATCCGGCCGCAGCTGTTGCGACCGTGGGCGACACCTTCCGCCCGGTACCGGTCGCACTGGCCCCGGCCGCCGCCCGGGTCGCGACCGGCAGGGTCTTCCGGCCGGCCCCGACCGCCGCCATCCCGATACCGGCCCACCCGGTGACCGCCCGGGTAACCACCGCGGCGAGCGAACCCGTCGCCGCCATACCGGCCGCGGCGCGGGCGGCGACGGCCGACACCTTCCGGCTGACGCCGGTCGCTGAACCTCCGAGCGCGGCCCGCGCCGTCGCCGTCGCCGTCTTCCGGCTGCCGCCGGCCGCCGCCGCGCCGATCGCGGCCCGTGCGGTCGGCGTCGACACCTTCCTCGCCGTAACCAACCCTGCCCCGCCAACGGCAGCACCGGCCGACGCCACCAGGACATGTTGGACCGTGCTCACACCGGAACCACCGAGCGTGGACACCACGGACACCGCGCGCACCGCCGGCGGGACGATCTCCGTGCTCGACCCGATGTCCTGCGACACCCGGTCTATGACCATCCCGGTCGGCATCCCGAGCTCCGTGGCGGTCGGCGCCCCGTACCGGATCCGCAGGATCGGCAGAGCTGTTGTGCCTCCGCTTGCCGACTTGGTATCGAGCAACGTCCCGGATGCGTCGTAGATCTTCATCGTGACGGCCCCGGCTGCTGTTCCGATTCCTGTCCACACCAGGGTCACCCAATAAATCGTTCCGGCAGTGAGGGATATCGATGCCGCCGTCGTTGCCCCTGTTCCGGCATTCGCGGTGAGGGTAGTTGTCCCATTCGCCATGATCAGGTTTCCGAGACTCCCTGATGATGACCGAACGTCGATGATGCGGGCCGTAGCGGTCGCTGCCCCGGGAACGGTCAGCTTGAGCGTTACTGCGGCCTGCGCGCTGGTGGTGTCGTCCCAGCCCACGAACCGCTGAGCCGCGGTTCCGGAGAACAGGATCGACAGCAACCCGTCGATAGCTGCGTTCGTCCATGTCGGCGACCCGCCGGACAGCAGAACGTTCGTCCATGGAGTACCGGATGAAACATCAGCCGTACTGACAGGACTGCCGTTCGTCCCGCCTTCAGCGTTGTTGTCGAACCTCGTCATTGCGGCGCATCAATCCCGGTAGAAGGTCGCCCAGAACGAACTGACATTAGAACTGGACTCCTGTCATGGTCGCGCCGTCGATGTACGTGTTCGCGTCCGTCCCGAGGGTGGGGAAGGTGATGTGGCCGGCCCAGTTGCCGCTGAACCTCGCCGTGTTGGTGTCGTTCCCGCCGCTGCCCTGGTTGGCCTGCGACCGGTCGAACCGGTTCCGCACCCACGTCCCGAGGTGCGCACCCGTCACCCACGGGTTACCGCCGCCGTTGATGCAGTTCTCACCGCCACCGAACTGGCAGTCCCGGACATCGAACATCGTCGACGGCCCCTGACTCGAGAGGATCATGATGGCGCTGAAATCCGGGCCCGACATCTCCCCGGTCGACCACTTCCCGGTCCCGTTCGACGTCCACGGCGCGACGTACGGCCACCCACCCGGCTGCGACCCGATCGGCACACTGATGCGGGCCGCGGTGTCGGCGAGCGCGTACGCCTGCGCTTTCGTGTAGACCACGCCGGCGGCCGACTGCAGGAGAACGTGCGCGTACTGCAGGGCCGGCCGCGCGTCGATGATGACCCGGTCGAGGACCGTCCCGGATCCGCCCGCTTGGACGAGCCCATCGTTGTGGGTGACCTGGTCGGTGGGGTGGACGTCGCCCGGGGCCGCACCGGTCCACCGGGCTAGCCGGCGGATCACCACCCGGTGCAGTTCGACCCCGGTGGGCCAGTTGATCTGCGCCGACGTGTACCCGGATTTCGCGACCGACACGCCGTCCGTTGTTTCCTCGATCAGGCAGTCGTTCAGGATGAAGTTCTGGCCCTGGATCGCGTTGCGGTTCCCAGGTGTCTTGGGCCGCAGCACGCACCGGTTCAGGACGATCCGGCGGGCGTTCGCGTTCGTCACCGACACCAGTGGGGATCCGGAGGTGTCGCCGGTGATCAGGCAGTCGTTCAGCGTGATGTCGGTGCCCGTGAAGCTCACCCGGGCGCCGTCGAAATGCACCCCGTTCACGACCTGCCCGGTCGTCGAACTGTAGGTCGTGTTCGACGTGACCGTAGTGGTCGTCTGCCCCCACGTCGCGATCTCAGCATCAGTCGGGAGATCGGGCCCGACCGTGCAGGTCACCGTCGCGGACGTCGAGTGCCCGCCCGCATCGGTGACCGTCGTCGTCGTCGAGAACAGCATCAGGGCGCCGGCGCGGTGAACACCGACTGGTTCAGCGTCGCCGCGACCAGCGTCCACGTCACGGCCGGCGTCGACACGGGGGTGACCGACGCAGCACCATCGATGACCACGGTCGTCGGCGCGCCGACCCCGGTGGCACCGGTCGAGTCCGTGACCGACGTAGTCGTGGAAACGATCTTCCGGTCGACGTCGGTGTGGTTGACCGTCAGGGTCATGAGCTCGCCCGGCTGGTAGTTCGCCTTGCCGTAGGTCTGACTGGTGATGACGGGTGCAGCCATGATTGGTTCCTCAGTTTCGGGTCGGTGTTTCACGGGAAACATGCACGGCCGGCCCGGACCAACCAGGGCCCGGACCAACCGGTAAAGCCAGCAGATCAGATCGCCGTCGCGTCGAGGACCAGGGCGCCGATCGCGACCGTGACCTGACCCTGGGACGCGAACACCTCGGGGATGACCCGCTGAAAGTACAGCTCGCCGATCGCAGTGATGTTGACCGCCGACCCACCGGACGTCGTCGACAGCTGAAACGTGTCCGTCGTCGAGCCGACCACGAAGTACGTGGTCCCCTCCGTGAAACCGGTCGGCAGCGATTCCGCGAACACGTTGTACACGCGGACCTGGTTCGTGTTCGCCAGACCGTGAGCAGCCGACGTGATCGTGTCCGAGGTGACACCAGCCGCGTCGACGGTCCCGAACCCCTTCGTCGACCCGTTGATCGGCGCGTACCCCAGGTAGTTGCCGACCGCGTTACCGGTGCCGGCGTTGAAGAACAAAAGATCGGAGTAGGTACCAGCGGGCACGTCGATCGTGAGCGCCCCCGAGTTCGCCTGCTGACCAGACGCGGCCGCCGACCACGCCACCGCGACCCGCGCGTACGCCGGACTACCGCCGGTCGCCTCTGTACCCGTGAGCGTGGTAGCGGTACCCGGATCGCCGGCAACGCCAACCCCGATGAACTTGATACCCGACGTCGTGTTCGTGATGCCCGCCGAAAACGCGAGGTTCTTCGCGGTGTCGTTGAACGGCATATGCCCTATCTCCCTTGGACCCGGTGCGAAAGTTGGAACGGGCCCGGCAGACACGATGTCCGCCGGGCCCGCGATTTCGTGCTCGGACTTACTTGCTGGTCGGGCCCGGCTTCGCGGCCGGCTCCGACTTGGCGCCGGTCGAGCTCTTCGTCTTGTCCCGATCGGGGTCGTCGGTGAACAGGGCCTCGACCGCCGCGTCGGCCGCCTTCACCGCGTTGTCGGAAGCCCGCTCGTGCTCGGACTGCAGAGCGGCAATCGTCGGGTCCTGGGGGGCGTCCTCGACCGACGTGCCCCCGGTACCCGACACGCCCCGGGCGACCTGGTCGACCGCCGAGACGGCCTGCTGCCGGAACTGCTCCCGGGTCTGCTCGAGCGCCACGTCGCGGTCGCCGACCATCTCGAACCCGGGGGTCTGGTCGGGGCTGCCGTCCGCGCGCAGGCTCATCATCTGCACCCGGTCGACGTCCCCGTGCGTCGGTACCGCGGTGTTCGTTCCCTTGGCCTCAGCCATGGTTGTCCTCTCCCTTGCTCTGAAAAGTGGTACCAGCGAACCGATCAGGAAGCCGGGCCCTGCAGGACCTTCCACGCGGAAGCGTTCTGCAGGGTGCCGTCCGCGCGCTCGAACGCCAGGAAGCCGACCTGCAGGAAATCGGCGTACCGCTCGTCGAGACGCATCATCTTCATGTCCTGCACGATCCGGACGACGTAGGCCTCCCGGATGCTGCCGAACCCGAGCGACTTGGAGCCGATGGCCTCGGTCGCCATGTCGTTGTTGAGGACGAACTCGTAACCCATCAGGTTGCTGGGGACGCCGGCCTGCAGGGACGGCTCCCACAGCGGCCGGTTCTGGCTGTCCAGGATCTTCCGGACCGCCTTCCGCGCGGTCTGGTGACCCATGAACTTGAGGTCGGACAGGCCACCGTAGGCGGGGTCGAGCGACTCGATCAGGTCGACCAGGGCCGCGAAGTTCACCCCACCGGTCAGCGCGAACGTGCTGGACGTGGTCGCGCCGACGGTCGCGTTGGTGACGATCCCGTCCGGCTGAGCGGTGCCGGTTCCGGTGGTGAAGTGCTGGTTGAGGATCCGGCCGATGCGCTCGCCGAGGCGCTTGGCGAGCCAGGCGTCGAACTTCGGGTTGTCCTGCATGAGCTGGTACGACACCCGGACCAGCTTGCTCGTGTACATGTAGCTGTCGAGCGAGTTGGTGCCGAGGGTCACATCCTGCTCGGTCACCGCGGTGTTCTCCGCGAGGATCGCACCCACGTTCCCGGTGTCGTCGTTCGTCGGCCACGGAATGTTCTGGCCCCCGCTGGTCTCCAGCAGTTCGGCTTCCTGGACCATCGGCCCGAAGTACTTCAACTGCTGAATGATCGCGTCACGGAACGCCGGTGGGATCGTGTACCCACCCGCCGTGGTCGTGGTGCCGGCCGCGTTCTGCGGGCTGGTGAACTTCGACGCGAGCAGCTGCCGGTCCTCACGCTCGAGGTTCGACTGCCCGTTGCGGATGAAGCTGTTGAACACCCGCTCGTAGCGGGCGTCTTCCTCGTCGGTGATGTCCTCGGCGGCAGCGACGACACCCTTCCGGTCGACGGCCGAGTTCGCGGCCGCGAGCTTCAGGAACTTCTCCGCCTGAGCGATCACCGCGTCCTCAGAGTCGTACTGAGCTTCGGCGCGGGCGTAGGCCTGCTGGTCCTCCCCGGACGGGTTCTGCCCGGTCCGCTCCATGATCTCCACCATGGCGTGCCACGCCTGCGCACGCTTGTCGATCCGGTCCTGCAGCTGGGTCGTCATAACCTGGTCTTCCCTTTCCGTTGGGCTGGTCGTGCACCGGCTATCGCCCAACAGGGTGGACGGCCGGGGGCTTGTGGGTGGTCAGCCTGCCATCGTGCGGGCACGCTGCTCGTGCCGGCGGGCCCGGAACCGGGCCGCGTAGTCGGGGCCCGGCAGCGGCGCCGCTTCGGGATCGGTGGCGGCCGCGGCCGGGGTGGCCGGCCGGACGGCGGCGGCCGGCGGCGGGGCAGCCGCCCGGCCCGGGTACGTGAACATGCCCTCGAGGTCGAACGCCGCGGCGGCGGCCGCCGGTTCCGCCGGGGCCGGGGCCGACGCGACCGAATCAGCCAGACCGGCGGCCACAGCCTCATCGGCCGAGTACCAGGTCTCGGCCAGCATGAGCGCCCGCCAGTCCGCGACGTCCCCACCCGCCTTCGCCTGGTAAATCGACGCGATGTTGTCCGACAGGGCCTTCAGCCGCTCGGACATCTTGTCCATGTCCTCCGCCGGGCCAATGCAGATGCCCCACGCGTCGTGGATCATCATCTCCGTGTTCTGACCCATGATCACCTCATCGGCCGCAGTAGCGACGAACGATGCCGCGCTCGCGGCGAGGCCATCGACGACGGCAACAACCCGGGCCGGGTGATTCCGCAGGGCGTTCGCGATCGCGATGCCCTCGAACACCTCCCCGCCGGGCGAGTTGATGTGCAACCGGATCTCGTTCGTGTTCGCCGGCAACGCGGCGAGCGCCTCGACGAACTCGCGCGCGGACACACCCCAGTAACCGCCGTACGAATCGATCGGGTCGTACAGGTACAGCTTCGTCGAGCCGGCGGTGTCGCCCTCACCGGTCATCAGTTCAGCACGGACGCCGACCTTCGTTCGGTCCGTGGGGTTCATCCGGCCGTTGAACCGGTAGCGGGTGTCACGCATGGGCGGTGTCCTGTTCGGTGAGTTGGGACGGCAACAGGGCTGCCGGGGCTGGTACCGGATCGGCCGGCGCCGGGGCTGGTTCGACCGGGGTGGCCGGGGCGGGGTCGGCGCCGAGCTTCCCGTAATTGAGGGGAACGTAGTAGGTGTCGCCGCCTGGGACCGGGGGCTGTTCCTCGTACCGGCGGATGTCGTTCGACGACAGGCCACCGACCCCGAACATCTTCACGTAGAAATCAGCGCGGGCCGCACTGTCACCCCGCAGCAGGCCGTTCAAATTGACCTTGACGTAGATCGGGCCGGGCGACACGGTCTTGGTCATCCGCTGCTCGACCCGGTAGATGTACCCGGGCGCCAGGGTGAACGTGATCAGCCCGATGTTCTGCGACTCGATCCCCGTGCCCCAGCTGGTGGACTTCTCCGTCTGCATCAGCAGGTGCGGGGGGATCCCGAACCAGCGGGCGATCTCCGTCACCTGAAACTCGCGCGTCTCGAGGAACTGTGCGTCGTCGTTCGGGATCGACAACTGGTTGAACTTCGCACCCGACCCCATGACCCGGATGTCGTGTGCGGTGTCCAGACCGGACCCACCCTGCCGCCACAGTTCTTTCAGCCGGGCCGCGGTGTCCTGGTCGAGGAACTGGTCGGTCTGCAGGATGCCCGTTGCGAGCGCACCGTTCCCGAAGAACCGGGCCCCGAACTCTTCCGCCGCCAGGGCCAGGCCCAGGCCTTCCCGGGCGGCCCGGATCGGTGACACCCCACACGTCCCGTCATACCCGAACCCGGGAATGTGGAGGATCTTCGCATCCGAGTACGGCTGGTCGGTGTTCCCATCGAGGATGTACCGCTTCTCCCCGAAATCGGTGCGAGTCACCCGCACCCGGGACGGGTTGATCCACCACAGCTCGACCAGCTGACCGAGCTGGTTGCGCAGCTTCAGCAAGTACGCGTTGCCCCACAGGCACAGCGACCCGTAGACCAGTTCCCACAGCTCGAGCGGGGTCATATCCGGGTGGGGGTTGCGCAGCAAATCAGCGGCCGACCCGGTCGTGACCCGTTCCCGGATGTCGTCCGGGCCGTCCCGGTACGCGCCCATCGGCAGACCAGCGCACGTCGACGAGATCAGATTCACAGACCGCCACACTGCGCTGATAGCCATCGCGGTCTGCGGGGTGACCAGTTTCCCGGCCGTCGCCGCGCCAGCACCTCCGACCAGGGACACCAACGATTCCGACGTCAACGGGGTCAGCGGCGACTCGACGGTCGCTGCCCGCGGCTGCCGGGCGACCTGTACCGCGCGGCGGAAGAGATCCGCCATCAGCTACGCCCGTCGGCGGGCGCCCGGTCCGGGCCGGCCGGCATCCGCACACTGATCGTGGCCCCGGACAGAACGAACCCGAGGAAGAGAAGAACGACGCCGGCCGTACCGATCGCCCACCGGCCGCCGAACGTACCCGCGAACAGAACCAGCAACCCCAGACCCAAGATCTGGATGGGCATAGCCACCTCGACCTGCGACGTCTCACGCTCCGTGGGTGCACTCATGCGCTCAAGTACACCACCCACACTGTCGATCACCACAGAATGCCTCCCGTTCCCGGATACATTTTCAGGCCCGTCAACGCCATCGTCGGACCGACCGCACACGTAATGTCCGCGTCCGACTTCCGCCGGCCGGCTTTCCAGCGGTCACCGACGTTGATCTTCACCGCTGATTTCAGAGCCGCAGCGACCGCGACCTGGCCCTTGTGCCGGATCTGCTTCGTGATCGTCGCGTCGTACATGTCCGACCACGCATCCGCCATCTTCGGCGCATCGAGCTCGACCACCGGGCACCGGCCCTGCAGCCGCCGCTTCAACTCGTCGACCTTGTTATGCGCCGGGCCCTGCTGGTCGAGGACTACGCACGTCGCTTTCTTCTCCAGGGCCGCGGTCACCGCCTCATCGATCAACCACTCCGAACCGGCCCCATGCTTCGTGACCTCGACCATCGGCAACCCGTCACCGCGGACCGCCGCATACGTCAGGGACGACCACGACCGGTCCGGGGCGATATCGACCGCGAGCGCCGGCGGCCCGGTGCGCACCGACTCGACATCCGTGCACCACAACCACTCGTCCTTCGGGAGGATCCACGCGGCGTCGTCGTACTGGTCCGACCACTGATTCCCGTACGCGCGCCGGAACCCCGGCAGCCCTTCCTCCGGGTCAGCGAGCATCTTCCGCAGCCGGTGCATGATCGTCGCCTCACGGATCGTGTGCCCGAGCGCCGGCATGAACGACCACCAGTTCTCCGGGTTCTCGATGTCGAGGTCGGGGTCACACGCCCACTCGAAATGAGCGGACCTCGACTCAGGGTCCGGGTTCTCGCACAACGCCCGACCCGCCTTCACCCTCGACCACAGGTACGGCGACTTGATCGTCGACTCACCCGCCGTCGACGGGGTCCAGAACTGCGACTGGTGGCGGGTCGACATGGCCGGCTCCCACGCCTGCTCGACCTGGTTGTTCGTCGCGCTGAACGTCTCGTCGTACGTGCCGTCGTCGAGCACGTCACCGTGACCGGCCGTCGATGTCGGCGCGATCGGCCCGAACGTCGACCCGGACCGGAACCGGATCCGCTCGTTGTTCGGCTGCCGGATCACCCGGTACCGGCCCGCCATGATCGGCGCTGCATCGAGATCCTCGACGAACTCCTTCTCCCACTTCGCCTTCGCGGCGGTCCCGGTCTGCGCCGTGTACCGCATCGTCTGCCGGCCACCGAGCAGGTGCGCGGCCTCGGCCCGCCACACCACCCGCGGCAGCGTCAACGTCGTCTTCCCCGACTGCCGGGGAACCGTCACCGTCACATCCCGGTACCAGAGCTCGCCCGTAGCCGGATCGATCTCCAGGGCGACGTCGAGGACGTGTTGCTGCCACGGCATCGGCGGGTGGCCCAGTCGGGTCGAGATCTCCCCGACCTTGCCCCCCCACGTCGGCCACCCCTTACGCCGGCGAGTCCCCCACGCCGGGGGGCAACTGGCCAATCTTGAACGGGTCATCAGGATCATCGGCCTCCGGGTCGGGTTCCTCAGTATCTCCGGGCGCATCCGGGACCCGAGTTGAGGCGAACATCGCACCGTCGAGAACCTCGAGTAGCTGCAGGACCATCCGGGTAGCTGAGATCCGTTCCGGGATCCGCGGCGCCTGGTCGATGTCGACGCACAACCGTTCGACGATGGCCTGCAGCAACGGGGCGGCCGCGTGATCCGACTGCATGTCACTCAGAGCGACCCTAGCGGCCTCGGCTACGGCACCCCCGGGGAGTTCTGGCGGTTCCTGAACCCCTTCTTCGTCACTCTCCGTACTTCCCATGTGTTCGTCCACCGAACGGCTCTTTTCTATGCGACTCTCGGTAAAAAAATGGCGAC
>DATMCA010001103.1:0-3796 GCA_035559015.1 Umezawaea sp.
CGAGATGGTCGGACGCTTGTCCCGCACCGACTCCCCCTACCGCTTGTTGATCACGGGAGTCTAGCCCCGGACGACCGGTCCGCACGTCAGCCGCGCGCGAGTAGTCTGCGGACGGTCAATCGGTTAAGCGCCTTGGGGGTCTCCCGTGCCGTGGTTCGACATGCCCGCCGACCAGTTGGTCGCCTACCGCACTCCCACCACCGAGCCGGAAGGCCTGGACCAGTGGTGGACGGCCCGGCTGGACGAGGCCCGCGCGGCGGCGAGGCCGACGGTCCTGACACCGCACGAGCCCGAGGCCTACGGGACGCTGCCGGTCGCGGACGTCGAGTTCTCCGGCGCGGACGGCGACCCGATCCGCGCCTGGTACATCCGGCCGCCCGGAAGCGGTGACACCCCGTTGCCGACCGTGGTCACGTTCATCGGCTACGGCGGCGGCCGGGGCCTGCCGGTCGAGCACACCCTGTTGCCCAGCACGGGGTTCGCGGTGTTCGTGATGGACACCCGCGGCCAGGGCGGGCGCTGGTCGGTCGGCGCGACGGGCGACCCCGGCGCGGCGCTGGCGGGTCCGGCGCACCCCGGCATGTTGACCAGGGGCATCGAGTCCCCGGAGACCTACTACTACACGCGGCTGATGGTGGACGCGGCTCGGGCCGTGGAGGTCGTGGCCGAACTGGACGGCGTCGACCGCGACCGGATCGCGGTCAGCGGCGTGAGCCAGGGCGGCGGGCTGGCGCTCGCCGCCGCCGCGCTGAGCGGCGACCTGGTCAAGCTGTGCCACGCGGACGTGCCGTTCCTGTGCGACTTCCAGCGCGCGATCACGATCACCGGCAAGACGCCGTACAGCGAGGTCGCCGACTTCCTGGCCCAGCACATCGAACTCGTGCCCACGGCCCTGGACACCCTGCGGTACGTCGACTGCGCGCTGCTGGCCCGGCGGATCACCGCCGAGTGCCTGCTCACGGTCGGGCTGATGGACGACGTGTGCCCGCCGTCGACCGTGTACGCGGCCTACAACGAGATCACGGCGCCCAAGGACATCGCGGTGTTCCCGTTCACCGCGCACTCCCTGCCGCGGGCTCACGTGGAGCGTCAGCTGCGCCACCTGCGGAAGGTGCTCACGCCCTGACCGGCACGGCACCTCGCCGCGCACGGTCGACTCCGCGCACGGTCGGCACCGGTCGCGCTCCGACCGGGGCGACACCCCTTCACCGCGCGCTCCCCGCCGTGGGCGCGGGTTCGGCGTCACCCGCGGCCGGTGCCGGCTCCCTGACCAGCGCGGCGGCCCCGACCAGTCCGGCGTCCACGCCGAGCAGGGCCGGGTGCACGTCGACGCGCCTGATGAAGTCCAGGCCCGGCCATCCCGCGAGCGATCCGGTGATGGCCGGGCCGAGCAGGTCCCACGCCTGCGCCACGCCACCGCCGACGACCACCCGGTCGACCTCGCACAGCGCGGTCGCCACGGTGATCACCTGGGCGACCGCGACCCCGGACCGGTGGAACGCCGCCCGCGCGATCGGGTCACCCGCCCGCGCGGAGGCGGCCAGCGACTCGCCGTCCGCGACGCCGAGCCAGCCGCGTTCGGCGGCCCATCGCACGATCGACGGCCCGCTGGCGATGGCCTCGGAGCAGCCGCGGGCGCCGCACGCGCAGAGCGGGCCGTCGGGTTCGAGCACGAAGTGGCCCACGTGCCCGGCGTTGCCCGCCGCGCCGAGGTGCGCCCGGCCGTCGAACACGAACCCGCCGCCGACGCCGGTCGACACGACCATGCCCAGCAGCGCGCGGCTCCCCCGGCCGGCGCCGTGGTGGTACTCGGCCAGCGCCATGCAGACCGCGTCCCCGGCCAGCCGCACCGGCACGCCGGGCACCAGCGCGGAGACGCGGTCGACGAGCGGGAACTCGCGCCAGCCGAGGATGTTGACCGGGCTGACCGTGCCGGTGCGGACGTCCATCGGGGCCGCGCTGGCGATGCCCACCCCGACCACGTCGTGACCGGCGGTCAACTCCAGCAGCACCGCTTCCAGCGCTCGCCACACCTCCTCGGCGTCACCCGGTGGGGTGGTGGTGGACCGCCGGTCCATCACCGTCCCGTCCGGTGCGACGAGTGCCGCGGCCAGCTTCGTGCCGCCCACGTCCACGGCGAGAGCGAGATCGAACATCAGCGCCATGCGGCTCACCTCGTCGGAATGGGGGACCCTCGCGAAGTTAACCGGTTAAGCAGCGCCGGATCAATGCCCGCCCGCGCCGCATTCGGGGGAATTCAGAGCAGGCGGTCGATCTCGGCCAGCTCGTCGGCGTCGAACTCCAGCTTCCGGGTCGCCGCGACGGTGTCCTCCAGCTGCGCCACGCTGCTCGCGCCGACGAGGGCCGACGTCACCCGACCACCCCTCAGCACCCACGCGATCGCCATCTGCGCCAACGTCTGGCCGCGGCGCTTCGCGATGTCGTTCAGCGCCCGGACCTTGCCCAGGGTCTCCTCGGTGAGCCCGTCGGAGGTCAGGAACGGGCTGTCCGACGCCGCGCGCGAGTCCGCCGGGACCCCGTTGAGGTACCGGTCGGTCAGCAACCCCTGCGCCAGCGGCGAGAACACGATCGACCCGGCGCCGACCTCGTCCAGCACGTCCTGGAGGCCGTCCTCGATCCACCGGTTCACCATCGAGTACGACGGCTGGTGGATGAGCAGCGGCGTGCCCAGCTCGCGCAGCACCCGTGCCGCCTCGGTGGTCTGCTCCGGCGAGTAGTTGGAGATGCCGACGTAGAGCGCCTTCCCCTGCCGCACGGCCGAGTCCAGCGCGCCCATCGTCTCCTCGATCGGCGTCTCCGGGTCCGGCCGGTGCGAGTAGAAGACGTCCACGTAGTCCAGGCCCATCCGGCCTAGCGACCGGTCCAACGAGGACAGCAGCGACTTGCGCGAACCCCACTCGCCGTACGGGCCCGCCCACATCCCGTAGCCCGCCTTGGTCGAGATGACCAGTTCGTCGCGGTACGGCAGCAGGTCGCGGCGGAAGTGCCTGCCGAAGTTCTCCTCGGCCGAACCGGGCGGCGGACCGTAGTTGTTCGCCAGGTCGAAGTGCGTCACGCCCAGGTCGAACGCCCGGCGCAGCACGGCCCGCTGGACGTCCGTGGACCGGTCGCCGTCGCCGAAGTTGTGCCACAGGCCCAGCGACACCGCGGGCAGCTTGAGCCCGCTGCGGCCGACTCGGCGGTAGGGCATGTCGTCGTAGCGCGTGTCCGCGGCGACGTGGGTCACGGTTCTCCTCAGGGGTTGGGCGCGGGAGCACTGCTGCCCCGCTGGACGAGCGTGGCGGCCGGTGACCACCGTTCGACGACCGGTGCGCCGTCGATCAGCTCCAGCACCGACTCGGCCACCGAGATTCCGAACTGGTGGACGTCCACGCTCATCGTGGTCAGCGCGGGCGAAGCCAGCCTGCACAGCGTGGAGTCGTCCCACGCGACGAGGCTCAGCTCGTCCGGCACGGAGACGCCGAACTCCTTGGCCGTGCTCAGCCCGGCCACGGCCATCACGTCGTTGTCGTAGAGGATCGCGGTGGGCCGCTCGTCGCGGGTGAGCAGCGCGGCCGTGAGCTTCGCGCCGGACTCCTCCGAGTAGTCGCCCTCCAGCACCACCGGCTCGACGCCCGCCGCGTGGCAGCCCGCGAGCAGCGCCGCGGACCGGGCACGGGTGTGCAGCAGCGCCTGCGGACCGCTGATCCGGGCGATGTGCCGGTGGCCCAGCTCCAGCAGGTGCGCCAGGGCCTCCTCCATCGCCCCGGCGTCGTCCGAGCGCACGGCGGGCGTC
>DATMCA010001104.1:0-4344 GCA_035559015.1 Umezawaea sp.
GCTGATCGGGCGTTCCTCGCGGCATTGCTGCACCAGCTCCCGACGACAGCGCTTCGCCAGTTCCAGTTGCGGGTACGCCCGGAAACGGTGCTGCGCTGGCATCGGGACCTGCTCGCCCGCCGCCACGCGGCCGAGTCTCGGCCCCAACGGCCCGGACGACCGCGGCGACGTACCCAAGCACTGCCACATCACCTGACCAGCACGGATGACATTTTCGGCTAGCACAGGGCCGGGCAGACCCGGTTGGCCGAGTGGGTGGAGGTCTGGTCCGACGCGCACGACGTGTCGCCGGGAACATGGGCGAAATACCACTCACATCTGCGCAATCACATCCTGCCCCGGTTCGGTGATGACGCGGTGGCCGACATCAGTCGGATGGCGGTCAAGGCATGGGTGAAGGCGTTGCGCCGGAAATTGGCCGAGCCGACCGTCGCCGACGTGGTGACGCTGTTGTCGCAACTGTTGGGTGAGGCGATGGAGGAGAATCTCATTACCGCGAACCCGTGTCGCAAGTTGCGGCTCAATTCCGGGGATCAGCCGGAGCGGCCTCATGCTCGGCCGTGGCAGGTCGTTCGGTTGGGTGAGCGGTGTGGTGACAACGAGCGGGTGCTGATCGTCACCGCGGCGTACACGGGCCTGCGATGGGGCGAACTGGCCGGGCTGCGCTGGACCAACCTGCACCTCGACCACGGAACGATCAAGGTCGACGCCAGGACCGGAGCGTTGCACGAGATCGGCGGACGTCTGGAACTCGGGCCGCCGAAGACGCCCGCGAGCGTCCGGACGGTGCACCTGCCGGAGTTCCTGATCAAGCTGCTGCTGGAGCACCGGGCCGACACCGATCACGAGCACGTGTTCACCGGGGTCGACGGCGGGCTGATGCGACGGACGAACTTCCGGCGCCGGGTCTGGCTGCCCGCGGTCAACGGCCACAAGCGGCACGGATGGGCCCCGCTGTTCCCCGGACTGCATTTTCATGATCTACGCCACACGCACAAGACCTGGATGATCGAGGACGGCGTCCCGGAGATCGCGCAGTGCCGACGACTGGGGCATCGGATGGACGGGGTGCGGGGCCGCTACTCCCATGTGACCCAGGTGATGACCGATGCGTTGCTGGAAGGAATGCAGCGGCGGTGGGAGCGTGGGGATGCTGACCTCTACCCCGAAAACTCGGAAACACTGTGATCAAGGGTATGTGGTCTTGATCGTTTGCTCCCAATTTGCTCCCAAACGCCAGAAAAGCCGATCAGCGATGATCGCTAACCGGCTTCCTGACCTGCGACAACTTGTGGACGATACAGGGATTGAACCTGTGACCCCTACCGTGTCAAGGTAAAAGATCAACTTTGACGACCTGCGCCTTTGCCCATCAATGCAGGTCAGCGCCATAATCGGCGTCTCGTTGATCCTCGTTCCGGCGCGTTGCGGCGGGTTCCCGTCGCCACAAAATCGCCATTTGATCATGGACTGGCCATGATGCGGAGCGGCCTGCGTGGTCACGGTCGCGGAGCGGAACTACCGCGTCGCGGTAGGGGGCATAGGTTCAATCCGATCCGAGCCCACAGGGCAGCACGGTCATCGACACCCGACCGCCGGGTGCGTCCGGCGCCAGCGCGCGCTGATCGGGATCAGCGTGCCGTCGACGACTACGCAGGTTGCGCTTTCGGCGAGCCGCGGGCCGTCCTCGTGGTTTTCCGGCGTCAGCCCGTGCAGTGTCATCGTGGCACTCGGGCGCAGGCGGCCCGCGCCCCACGGCCGGGGATTCGTCGCTGGCTGCCGACGGCGCGGAGCTGGGGCCGCGAGATCACCGCGGTGGTGATCCACCACAACTCGTTCCGCCCAGCCGCCGGCGCGAATGACGTCGCCAGCGCCCAGGACGCGGTCGCCGACCGCAAAAACGGTGGCCGCGGGGCCGGGCGCGGTGACCACGCCGGCGAACTCCCCAGCTGAGGACGACCCATTCGTCGGGCGCCGCACCGCATGCCCTCCTAATCGGGACTTCACCAGGGTTGACGCCGATAGCGGGGAACTCGACGAGGAGGATATGACCTCCCTCAGCCCTGCGGCGTCACCGGCGTGGGGTGCCGTTCGTGGAGCAGGTCGAGGAACGCCCGTGTGGCGGCGCTGGGGTGGCGTGCCGCGGCGGTGGCGACCGTCAACCGCCAGCACAGGTTCGCGTCGGCAACCTGGACGACGTGCAGGCCGCTCGAGTCGGGCACCAGGCGGTCGGCGAGGAACGCGATGCCCAGGCCGGCCCGGACGAAGTCGACCGCCGTCGCCACGTTGGCGACCTCCACCGTGACCTCGCGCTCGACGCCCGCGGCGGCGAACGCGAGGTCTACGACGGTGCGGCTGCCGAACCCGACGGGGGTGTCCACGAACGGGAACTCGGCCAGCCGGGCGAGCGTCGCCCGGTGCTCGCCCGCGAGGGGGTGGGAACCGGGCACGTAGACGGCCAGCTCCGCGGTGGCCAGCAGCCGGGTGTCGAGGTCGGAGGGCCGCGGGCCGGGCAGGGCCAGGAACGCGACGTCTAGCCCACCCTCGCGCAGGTGCTGGGCCAGGCCGGCCGAGCCCGCCATGGCGGCCCGCAGGCGAACCGTGACGCCGGGGTGCTCCGCGTGCAGCTCCGCCAGGAGCCCGGGCAGGTCGACGACGTCGATCGCGGTCAGCGTGCCGACCGTCACGGTGCCGTGCAGGGCCCCCTGGACCCGGTGGACCGCGTCCTTGGCGGCCCGCGCGGCGTCGAGGGTGTCCTGGGCCCGCGGCTGGAACGCCTTCCCGGCCGCCGTGAGCGTGACGTGCCGGCCGCTGCGGTCGAACAGCTCCGATCCCAGCTCCCGTTCCAGGGCCCGGACTGTCGCGGACACCCCGGACTGGACGACGTGCAGCCGCGCCGCCGCCCTGGTGAAGCTCCCGGTGTCGGCGACCGCGAGGAAGTGTTCGAGGTGACGCAGTTCCACGGGGCGATTATCACTCACCATGCTGACGATCATCAGCAGACATCGTTGGACGTGCTGACCGAACTCCGGTGCACTGGACTCATGCGTGACAACGACACCCCGCAGTACACGGAACTCCCCGCCCGCGCGCGGCAGGCGATCGAAGACTTCCTGCCGCCCGACGCCCTCGTGGCCGAGCACCTGCAGCGCTACGCCGACGTACAGCCCCGCCCCGCGGACCACGAAGGCGACACCGAGGTGCTCGACGGGGTCGCGTTCCACCACCACTTCGCCGAGGTCCCCGGCGACCAGGAAACGGTGCGCTGGCACTACGTCGAGACCGGGACAGGCGACCCGGTGGTGTTCCTGCACGGCATGCCCGACTCGTGGTTCCTGTGGCACCACCAGATGGCGGCGCTGGCCGGCTCCCACCGCTGCATCGCCGTGGACCTCAAAGGCTACGGGCAGTCGGAGAAGGGCAGGGGCGACTACCGGCAGGCGGGCGTGGCCCGGCAGCTGGTCGACCTGCTCGACGCGCTCGGCATCGACCGGTTCGCGCTGGTCACCCACGACCGCGGCACCGTGGTGGGCGACCACGTGGCGGCCGCCCAGCCGACGCGGGTCCGCCACTACGTCCGCGGCGAGCAGCACCTGCACCACTTCCACCCGGCGCTCTCCCCGCACGACGACCTCGTCGCGGAAGCCCCGTGGACCGGGATGCTGGCGGATCCCGGTCAGTTCGTGATCCGCGCCCATGCCATGGTCGGCGGCCTGCCGGTCACCGAAGCGGACCTGCGCCGCGTCATCCAGGAGTTCTCCTACCCTGGGATCGACCGTGCCGTCCCGCGCTACGCCATGGCGTCCACCTTCCGCAAGGAGTGGCTCGAGCGGCGCCGGGAACTGATCCCGCGCTGGAGGAGCCCGATCACCCTGCTCCAGGGCTGGGACTCGCGCACGCAGCCCCGCGAGTTCTTCGCCGACGCCGCCGTGCACATCCCGCACGCGGCCGGCGTCGACGTGCGCTACGTGACCGGCGGGCACTTCTGGCCGCTGGAAAGCCCGGACGAGACGACCGGCGTACTGCGCGAGGTGCTAGGCCGGTAGCCCAGGGCGTCATCCCTTCACACCGGTATGTGCACCAGCCCCTCGATGACCTGCCGCTGCGCCAGCACGAACACCACCAGGACCGGCACCGCCGTCATCCTGGCCGCGGCCAGCTGCACGTTCCACACCGGACCGCCGTGGCTATCGACAAACTGTCAGCGCCTGCGGCAGCACCACCTGCCAGAGGTGTCGGCCGTGACCACCGCGGCGACGATCTGGGTGGTCGCGTCGCTCGCCGTCAGGCTCGTCCTGGGGCCCGCGCGATCGCCCACTCACATCGCATGAATTCGTCGCACTT
>DATMCA010001105.1:0-5980 GCA_035559015.1 Umezawaea sp.
GCGAGTTACAGACACCACTTCTGTCCAGATGCTTAGGGGAATACGACACCGCCCGCAACCACTGCCGAGCGGCCCTCGCCCTGCATCGAGAGCACTGCGACCTCACCGGCGAGGCGACTGCTCTGGACGGCCTGGGCTTAATCGAGCACCGCACCGGCAACCACCATGAGGCCATCCACCACTACCGGCAAGCCCTCGCACTGCGCCGGGTCTTGGGCAACATCACCGAGATCGCCGAAACCCTCGACCGCCTGGGGCACTCTCACACCGCCCTCGACCATCCCGAGCAGGCCCGCGCCGTATGGCGGGACGCTCTCGGGCTCTATCGCGGACACAACCGGGATGCCGACGCTCTGCGTGTTCAACGGCAACTCGATGCCCTCGGCCCAACAACGGGTTCCAACGGGCCGTCGGACGCGTCCAAGACCACGGATAACGCGTGAAGCTCGGCATACCGCGCCTCAAGCTCGACCTCTTGTGTGCGCTCGCGGCGGGCCGCCGGACAGAGGACAACAGCCTGCCTGAGGTCGACCGCTTTGACGGACAGGGTCGATGAGGTGTGGTCGGGCTACCCGGTCTGCCGGGTGGTACCCGGAGGCTTCGTATGCGGCGGAGCTGAGATAGCCAAGGCTGCACATGTCCCTTGAGCGGAATGCTGAGCTATGGACGCCCCTCCGCACGATAGCCGTGGCCGATCTACCGGCTCAGCCGACTGTCGCACCGCGGTGCCCACGAGGTCGAGTGGCCCGCCGTCCGCTGGGGCCCTGTATGACCCGATCAGGCGTTCACTCCAGGAGACGCCTGGGCGAGAGGGCAGACAGGTTCCTTGAGGTGGTTGGTCGGCCACGTGGTGCCCGAGTTGATGCCGTGGCCATGCACGTAAGGCGGCGAGGTGTACCAGATCGCCAGCGGGTGCGTGTTACCTGAGGTCAGCGGCGACGGCGTGCAGAGGTCCCATCGGCCGTGCTTCCAGAACTGATCGCACAGCGCACCGACCCAGGTCAACGATGAGAGCCCTCCTGTCCGGCGTCCACCGCGTCGAACACGTCCGCGTAGAGCAGGAGCGTCTCGTCGAGTCCGGTGAGTTGGATCGGCCGCAGCACCGCGCGAGCGGGTGCCACGACCCTCAGTCTCACGCCCTCCCCCGTGCCACGTTGGTGACAGGCGGAAAGGAGACCCAGACCACTGGAGTCCACATAGGACGTTCCGGTGAGGTCGACCACCAGGTCGCGGCAGGGCCGAGCTTCATCCATCGCCGACATGAGCACGTGCTCCAACTGCGAGACGCTGGTCATGTCCAGTTCACCCATGACGGTGACTACCACGGCGGTGTCCAGCGACCGGCAACGCACCTCCAACAGCGACGACACGTCGACTGGATCAAGGGAAAAGGGGGACGACATGCAAAACTCCCGATTCGTGGTGGTTGACAAGAGCTGTGCTGGTTGACCTGCACGATCCGCCGGGTACGGCGCTGTCCGTCGCGCCTTCTCCTAGTCGGTGGCGGCAGGCCGCGTTCGCACACCGTCGAGCGCCTCAGTCAGAGTTCCGGTGCAGGTGCGATGAACAACCGATACCTGTTCAGGCCGGTCGACGCCAACGGCCTGCGCGTCGTCCGTCGAGGCGTCGCCACTGTCACGCAGGTGCGCCTCTCGGCCGGTCGATGTGCGGTTACCAGTGCCGAGCGCCCGACGCAGGTCAGGAGGTTGACCGCCAACACGTCGACCACCGCCCCCTGGGACTGGACCACCCAGGCCGACCCAAGAACGCGGAGCAGGTCAACGCTTTCCTCCGCGGTCGACACCAGCGCCTGGTTACCCTGCCGCAGGCTGGGCACCAAACCATCGTCCGGTGACGGGGTCGCTGGTATCTCCGCTTGCGCAAGCGCGGATGCCAACACCGGGGGTGCCGGATGTCCACCGGCCGCGAGCATCGGATGAGTGTGATGCGCGGCGGGGTGCCCAGGAGATGTCATGGTCGGCTCCCGGTCGACCACTCCGCCCAGGACCGCGTCGTCACGGCACGATCCGGATTGGGGTGGTCAACTGCTCACGGAACTGCGGTTCGTCGTGAGGGCGGGGTCAAGGCGCTCCCGGCGGAGGACGCCGCTGATCATACCTCGCATCGACGCCCCCGCTCGTACTCGAAGACGACGACGAAGTACCGGCGGAGAGCTAGGACTTTCGGTCGGCGAGAACGGCGTCGAGGTCGATGCGGCCCTGCACCACAGCAAGCGCCAACGGCTTCAGGAGACGGTTGTTGGCGCGGGCGTAGCCGCGCGAACGCGTCGTCCATGGACAGGCCACCGCGCTCGGCGATCACCCCACGGGCCTGTTCGATCACGACACGGCTGTTGAGCGCGGTCTGCAGTTGCTCCGCGACTTGATCGCCCTGTTCGATCGCGCGCTGCTGCAGGATGCCGATGGTGGCGATGTCGGCCAACATCTGTCCCAACGCGGTGCTGGAGTCGTCGACCGCGACCGGCTCGGTGCGCAGCAACCGGGCAGGCTGCCCGCGCAGTACGACCGTGGACCGGGCACGGCTCTCGCGACGTGGGCTCATTCGGATTGCGGCTGAGCTTGGAGACCAGCGACCTCGACCTCGGCATCGGCTTCCCGGTGGAGCATCGCGACCGGCTGGTCGCCGCGCTGGACGGGCATACGGTGTTCAAGGGCGAACGCGTGACGCGGTTTCCCGCCGCGGAGCAGGTCTACCCAAATTGAGGTGCATAGGGAAGCCGCTTCAGCCAGTCGGGTCCCATAGAGCTACGACCCGGTGCCTCGTCGCCCCAAAGATGCGTCATCCCACCGTACGTCACCGCAGGTCAGGGAATGAAAGTCCCACTGCATCCCGTCTTACCCGGCCAGCCTGGCGTAGTCCGCGGCCCACCTCGCAGTATGGGATGGGCGGTGCGGCCCACCCTGCACCGCCCCACATCGACGGAAGGGATTTCGACCATGAACCCGTGTAAGCGAGAGTGAAGCGAACGAGTGAGGGTAGTCGGACGCGGGCACGTCGACAGTCCTGACTGTCGGCGGACATGACTGGCCTGTCGGCCGATATCGACAACACTCAAGCGAGCCAACGCAGCCCGGCAACGGCGTTTGTCGACAGCGAGTATCGGACGCCGCTGCTGAGACTGCTGTTGTCGGTCAACCCACCGAAATCGAGGTGGCAGGCGTCCACGGACACGGTGCCGTCCGGGCCGGGGAGGTAGAGGTTGTTCACGTGGTCCCCGGCGGCGGTAACGCTGCCCACCACGGTGCAGACAGCGGCTGGCAGTCCGGGCGTGCCAGGTGTCGGCGACCTTCCGTGTTGACCAGGTGAGCACCTCATCCCACTGCTGCACCCCCGCTGACCTGGTTGAACGCCGTTACCTCGCACGTGACCGCCGCAAGGAGCAGCGGGCCGATACGTAAGGGTCAGGCGGCGGGTCCGCCGGGAAACAGGACTTCTGGTTCGAGGTCCAGCCGAGTGGTCGGCGCCGCGTCGGGCGGGGCGAGGCCGAACACCAGGTCGCCGAGCCGGCGGATGGCGTGGGTGATGTACGGGTGATGGTGGCCAGGTCGGCGCAGCAGGATCACCGAGGGCACACGGCCCTCGGATGACCCGGCGGGACGCTGCACTTCGTTCTCGCCCCGACACCGCCCAGAAAAATCAGGGCTGAGGGCCAAGCCAGGCTCAGCCACTGCAGACAACGCGGCTACCCACTCACCTGAACACCGTTGCAGTACTGGTCCGCATCGCAGTCGACACTCTGGCCAACGAGGACGTCTCTCTCAAGGTCGTCGTGGCCAGAGCAGATGGCGGCCAGGACAAGCCCGCGGCCTGAAGACCAGGGTGTGCTTGTCGTGTCAGGTCGTCTGGCTGGTCGATCTCGTTCGCGTCGGCAACAGCTCCCGCCGACGCGAACGTGCTCCATCAGGCTCACCTCGGTGGCGAGCTGCGATCAAGGCGGTTGTCTCGTGGCTCCCAGACTTCGCTCCGCACTGGCCGCTTCAGGTGACGCGAAAGACCGGCCAGCCGATCTCGGTGCGCCACGCGGCGGGATCGCTTACGTCACGAGGGCCGACGACGTAGACCTCCCGCACCGGCCCGGCCACCGACATCGCGTTCTCCACCACCCAGGTCCCGAGTGCGCCGTACGTGACCTCGATGCCGTCGTGCTCGCCGACGTGGGTGGTGACCGCCAGTTCCGCGGCCGGAAGAACGACGGGATGCACGCGTCCGGTGCGAGGTGGCGCAGCGGTCGGCAGGTAGACGAGTGCGTGACCGCGCTCCTGTTCGAAAAGGGCGTTGTCGTAGCAGCCGCCCGGCGGTCCGGTCGCGGCGGCGCCGACGGCCGCCTCCAACTCGGCCATCGCGCCTGCGTACCAGGTCTCGACGTCGCGACCGTTGACCACGGCCTCCACCGCCGCGACCGTCCGGGCGGGCTGCGCACGCAACTCGACGTCGATCGGCGCGGGGTCGGGCCGGAGCAGGCGCCGCAGTGACACGACCGCGACGCGGGTGCGGTCGAGCACGTTCTCGAGGCGTTGCAGGTGGTCCGCGACCAGGGCCGCCCGGACACCGGGGTCGGGGGTCCGCAGGATTCGCTGAACATCGCTCAGGGGGACGTCGAGTTCGCGGAGCCGGTGGATGACCTGCGCGGTCGGGATCTGGTCGACGCCGTAGTAGCGGTAACCGGTGGCCTCGTCCACCACGGCGGGTTCCAGCAGGGTCGCCTCGTGATACCGGCGCAGCGTCCGCACGCTCAAGTGGGTCAGCCGTGAGAACTCCCCGATGGTCAGCACCCGTTCATTGTGGACTCTCCCCTTGGGGGAGAGTCCACTGCTTGACCCTCCCGCGCCGCGAGGTCGCACGGTGGGCTCATGACACAGCACACCGACCTCCCGTCCGATCTGCTCCCGACCACCGTGCGTGAGTTCTTCGCCGCCCACGTCGTCCGCGACGCCGACACCGCCTCGTCGTTCCTCACCGAGGACGCGGTGGTCGTCGACCAGGGTGAGACCTTCCGCGGCCGGGAGGAGGCTCACGCGTTCCTGCGGGACGCCGGGTCCGAGTTCGAGTACACGACCGAGCAGATCGGTGCTCGCCGCGTCGATGACGCCCACTGGGTGGTGACCGTGCGGCTCGAGGGCACTTTCCCGGGTGGCGTCGCCGAACTCGACTACCGGTTCTCGTTGCGGGATGACCTCGTCGCCGAACTCGTCATCGCCAACCACACAGCCTGACCGAACCCGCGCTACGTCGATCTTCAGTGGAGAGAGAAATGTCCAGTTCGGATCGCGATCGTCTCGACGGTCGCCGGGCGTTGGTCACGGGCGGTTCGAAGGGCTCGGGCAAGGCCGTCGCGCAGAGGCTGCGAGAGATGGGTGCCGACGTGTACGTGACGGCGCGAACGATGCCCGACGGGTACGAGCACCCCGACCGATTCATCGAAGCGGACACCACGACGATCGAAGGCACCACCGCGGTGGCCTCTCGAATCGCCGAGGCCGGCGGCTCGCTCGACATCCTGGTGCACGTCGTCGGAGGCGCGTCGACCCCGGCCGGTGGATTCGCGGTCATCACCGATGATCAGTGGCTCACGGAGCTGAACCTCAACTTCCTGGGGGCGGTGCGGCTCGACCGAGCTCTTCTCCCGGCGATGATCGAGTCCGGGGCGGGCGTGGTGCTGCACTTCACCTCGATCCAGCGTGAACTACCCCAGTACGACGCATCCCTCGCGTACGCGGCCGCGAAGGCCGCTCTGCGCACGTACAGCAAGGGACTTGCCAACGAGCTCGCACCGCGCGGTGTACGGGTCAACGCGATCAGCCCGGGCGGGATCGAGACCGAAGCCTACGAACGATTCGTGGACCGGATCGCCGAGGGCAACGGACTCACACGTGAAGCGGCCAAGCAGACCATCTACGACTCCCTCGGAGGAGTACCCCTGGGACGATTCGCGAACACCGAGGAAATCGCGGACCTGGTC
>DATMCA010001106.1:0-2195 GCA_035559015.1 Umezawaea sp.
AGCGCCTCGCGCTCCCTGATCGCCGGTGCCGGCATCCGTTCCACTATGTCCGTCGTCGCGTTCATCGTCCCCACCCCTTGTCCTCGTCCTGCGTGCTATTAAAGTGATATCACTTTGATAGGGGTGGGGGCAACCTCCGGCTTCCCGGAGCGTCCAACCGGCATGGGGAACCTCTTCGTGCGCACCGCACACCCGGCGGACTCGCCCGCCATCGTCGACGTCCACGTCCCGGCCCGCCGCAGCTACTACGAGGGCCACCTCCCGGAGGCCGAGCTGCTCGCGTGGGAGGAGGAGGTCCGCGCCACCGGCTACGCGGACCGGATCGACCGGCCCGGCCGGACCTGGCTGTGCGCGGAGGACGAGGGCGTGGTCGTCGGGTTCGCGCTGGTCGCGGGCGCGGAGCTGTTGCAGCTCCAGGTGCGGCCGGACGCCTGGGGTCGGGGGATCGGCGGCGCGCTGCACGCCGCGTGCGTCGACGTCTGGCGGACGTCCGGGGTACCGGTGGCCGGCCTGGACGTGTTCGAGCCCAACACCCGCGCCCAGCGCTTCTACGTCCGCCACGGCTGGCGCGAGGTCGAGCGGGGAGGCGAACCGCCGCACGTCCGCATGGCCCTCGACCTCTAGGTTCGTCGGCGGTCATCGGTTACGGTGCGGGAGCCGCCGCCAGCGGACCCCGTGGAGTTGGCGATGAGGCGAGTTCTTCCAGTGATCCTGTCAGCCGCGCTGATGTGCGTGGGCGCGGCCGTTCCGGCGTCGGCGGCGGTGGTGAGCGTGACAAGTCTGTCCGCGTTGCAGACCGCGCTGAACAACGCCGCCCCAGGCGACCGCATCGAACTCGCGGACGGCTCGTACACCGCGAGCACCGCCATCGCGATCAAGAAGTCGGGCACGACGAGCGCGCCGATCACCGTGACGGCGGCGAACGTCGGCAAGGCCGAGATCAAGGGCAGCACCGGGTTCTCGTTCGCGGCGGGCCTGCACGACGTGGTGCTCCAGGGCTTCGCCCTCCGCCACGGCGGCGGCCTGTCGGTGCCCGGCGATGCCCACCACCTGCGGCTGACCCGCAACTCCGTGCAGCTCACGAGCGCGGGCAACTGGGTCACGGTCAACGGAGACGACGTCGAGGTGGACCGCAACACGTTCCAGAACCGCAGCACCGAGGGCGTGTTCCTCCAGGTCTCCGGTCCCGGCACGACGATCGCGCAGCGGACGCGGATCCACCGCAACCACTTCTACAACCACGCGTTCGCCGGTTCCAACGGCGGTGAGTCCATCCGGCTCGGCTACAGCCACAAGCAGTCCCAGTCGGCGCACGCGGTGATCGAGCTCAACCTGTTCGAGAAGGCCAACGGCGACCCCGAGGCGATCTCGGTCAAGTCGTCGGACAACGTCGTGCGGCACAACACGATCCGCGACAGCACCGGCTACATCGTTCTGAGGCACGGCAACCGAAACCTGGTCGACGGCAACGTCCTGTTCGGCTCCGGCATCCGCTTCCACGGCAACGACCACCGGGTGGTCAACAACTACGTCCAGAACTCCGGTGACCGCGCGATCGTGTTCGGCACCGGCAGCGAGGCCGACAGCGACCCGACCAGCACCGGCCACGACCGGCCGGACCGCGTCACGGTCGCGTTCAACACGCTCATCGGGACCGGGCAGGTCGTCGACAACGACGGCGGCGCGTTCCTGCCGAAGGACTGCGTGCTGGCCGACAACATCGTCCGCGGAACCGCTCAGACCAGGCTGATCGACATCGCGGGCGGGTCGACGGTCCGCTACGAGGGCAACATCGTCTTCGGAGCGACCGCGGGGATCCCCAGCGGCTACCGGAACGTCGACCCGAAGCTCGTGGTGGACGCGGCGGGCCTGTCGCGGCTGTCGGCGGGCAGCCCGGCGATCGACACGGCCGTCGGGAACTACCCGTTCGTGACCACCGACTTCGACCCGCACGCACGGACCGGCGCGCTGGACGTGGGAGCGGACGAGTTCGGCGGGTCGGTCGCGCGCAAGCCGCTGACCAAGGCGGACGTGGGTCCGTCGGCGCCCTAGAGCAGGCGCTCGGCCAGCGCGGCGACCGCCTGCGCGTCGCAGTCGTGCAGGAGTGCGCGCAGGTTGGTCGCCGCTGTGGCGTCTGCGTGCTTGAAGCCGAGTTCGGCGATGGTGGCACCCCAGGCGAGGTCGTCGTCAACCGC
>DATMCA010001107.1:0-2538 GCA_035559015.1 Umezawaea sp.
AATGCCGTAGATCAGGTCCAGGCTCATGTTGTCGAATCCGGCCGCCCGAGCACCGCGGAAGGCGGTGCGCACCTCGGCGGCGCTGTGGCCGCGCGCCAGCGCGCGCAGGTCGGCATCGCGCAGCGACTGGGCACCCATCGAGATCCGGGTCACGCCGGCCGCGCGCAGGCCGATCCAGTCCGGCGCCTCGCGCCCGCTCGGATTGGCCTCGAGGGTGATCTCCTGGGGATTGCCCACCCATCGGTCGACGGCCTTCTGGATCAGGCCGGCAACCGCGCCAACCGGGAGCAGAGACGGGGTGCCACCTCCGAAGTAGATGGTCGTCAGGCGTCCGGGCGATGGACGCAGGGCCAACTCCGCGTGCAGCGCCGCGACATAGCGCGGGATCGCGTCGGCCCGACCGCCGACGGTCACGAAATCGCAGTACGCGCACACCAGCCGGCAGAACGGCACGTGGACGTAGAGGTGGTGACTCCCCGGTGACTGACTTGTCACGCTCGACATGCCCTCATGATCGCAGGCGTCCGGGCGGGGCGGACTAGGGCAGCTCCATCGGCCTCAGATGGGTCGCTGCCGCAGGCGTCCGCCGGCGAACGCGAACAGGGCGGCAATCACCACGAAGTGGCCGACCATGGCCGGCAGCACCGACCCGGTGAGCACAGTGGCCCAGCCGCAGGCGTAGCCCAGGATCACGGAGCCGATGAGGAAGTACCACTGCCGCTCGCGCCACAGGCGCCGCTGGGCGAGGCCGTAGAGCAGCGCCTGGACGATGACCGCGATGCCGGCCTCGATGCCGGCGAAGATGAGCATGCCCAGCACGATCGAGCGGAACTGCAGCTCGTCGGCCACCGCGCTGGCGCCCGCCCCGAGCAGCCGGCTCGGGAGCAGGGAGGTGGGCAGCGGGGTGATGCCGCCGTACCAGCGGAACGCGAAGGCGACCGCGTTTAGGATGCCCACCGCCGCGAAGCCGAGCACCAGCGGCAGCATGGTCCCCGGGTCCGGCCGGGCCAGGAAGAGGTGACCGCGGCCATTGGGCAGGATGATGGCGATGCCAATCGCGAACAGGACCACCAGGCCGTAGTAGCTGGCCGGTCCCAGCCAGGGATAGCGGTAGCGGAAGTAATCGGAGCGCATGATCCGGTCGGAGTCGAACCGGAGCAGCACCAGGAAGATGGTGAGGCCCAGCGCGATCGAGAGCCGCAGCGACTCCTCGAAGTCCAAGGCTCAGGCCTCGTTCATGCGCAGCACCGCCAGGAAGGCCTCCTGCGGGATCTCCACGGAGCCGATCCGCTTCATGCGCTGCTTGCCCTCCTTCTGCTTCTCGAGGAGCTTGCGCTTGCGAGTGATGTCCCCGCCGTAGCACTTGGCCAGCACGTTCTTGCGCATGGCCCGGATCGTCTCGCGGCTGATGATATGCGAGCCGATTGCCGCCTGGACCGGCACTTCGAACATCTGGCGCGGGATCAGCTCCTTCAGCTTTTCGACCAGCGCCTTGCCCTGCCGGTAGGCATTGGACCGATGCACGATGAGCGACAGCGCATCGACTGGCTCGGCGTTGACCAGCACGTCCAGCTTGACCAGGTCGCCGTCCCGGTAGCCGATGTATTGGTAGTCCAGGCTGGCGTAGCCGCTGGTTCGGCTCTTGAGCAGGTCGTAGAAGTCGATGATGAGCTCTGCCAGCGGCAGCTCGAAGTGCATGTTCACGCGCTTCGGGTCCAGGTACTCCATCGTGCCGAACTGCCCACGACGGCCGGTGACAAGCTCCATGATCGGACCGATGTAATCGGTCGGGGTGATCACCTGCGCAGCTACCCAGGGCTCGCTGATCGCCTCGATCTCGCCCGGGTCGGGCATCTTGGCCGGGTTGTCGACAACCACCTCGTCGGCCCGATGGTTCAGCCGCACCCGGTATTCCACGCTCGGCGCGGAGGCCAGCAGGTCCAGGTCGAACTCGCGCTCCAGGCGCTCCTGCACGATCTCCATGTGCAGCAGGCCAAGGAAGCCGCAGCGGTAGCCGAAGCCCAGGGCCACGCTCGACTCGGGCTCGTAGACGAAGCTGGCGTCGTTGAGGTGCAGCTTGTCCAGCGCCTCGCGCAGGAGCGGATAGTCGTCGCCGCGCATCGGGTAGAGGCCGGCGAAGACGAGCGGCAGCGCCTGCTGGTAGCCCGGCAAGGGCTCGGGTGCGGGCTTGTCCGCATCGGTCAGGGTGTCGCCCACCCGTGCCTCGGCGATGCTCTTCAGGCCCGAGGCGACGTAGCCCACCTCGCCCCCCGTCAGGCTGCGGGTCGGGACCGGCTGCGGCCGGAAGTAGCCGAGCTCCAGGATCTCGCTCTCCACGCCGGTGGCCATGAAGCGGATGCGCTCGTGGTCGTGCAGGGTCCCGTTCGCGACGCGCACGTAGGCGACCACGCCCTTGTACTGGTCGTAGTGGCTGTCGAAGACCAGCGCCTGCAACGGGGCGTTGGCGTCGCCGCGCGGCGGCGGCACGCGCTGCACGATGGCCTCCAGGATTTCCGGCACGCCGGTGCCCTCCTTGGC
>DATMCA010001108.1:0-2474 GCA_035559015.1 Umezawaea sp.
ACCGATCGACCGGGTGATCCCGTTCATCCGCAACGGAACCACGATGACCCCGTTCGGCTTCACCTGCGCCAACCAAGCAGGGGAGAGGTCCCACGCGCCGACGGTCACGATGATCGCGTCGACCGGGTCGAGATCGGGCACCTCGTGCTCGGCGTCGACCAGCGCGACGCGGACGCGGTCGTCGTAGCCGGTTGCCGCCAGCAGCGTGCTCGCGCGCTCGGTCACGTCGGCGTCGATGTCCACGCTCACGACCTGCCCGGTCGGGCCGACCACTTCGGCCAGCAGCGCCGCGTTGTAGCCGCCGGAGCCGACCTCCAGCACGCTCATCCCCTCGACGAGCCCGGCCTGCTCGATCATCAGCGCCTGGATGAACGGCGCGCTGGTCGAGGAGATGACAACGCCGTCGCCATCCCGTTTGATCGGCACCGAGTCACTCGCCTTGTAGGCGGCTTCCAGCGTCGTCTCGGCGGGAACGAACAGGTGCCGTGGCACCGTCAAAAACGCCTGCTCCACCGCTGGTGAGGTGATCTGTCCGTCACCGCGGAGTGCGTCCACCAGGGCGGTTCGGTACTTGAGGGCGTCGTCTGCGCCGACGGTCGTGGCGTTCATACCGCACTTCCGCGCAGCATCCGGTCACCGGTCACCGGTGAGGTGTTGGTCAGCAGGACAAAGGGCACAGTCGACATCCTTGTCACGGAAATTGGGCTGGGTCGTGTCATGGCTTTGAGCGGTGCGCGGCGCCCACCGGTTTCGTCCGTTCCTGGCGCTTTCCACGGCAGGGCGTGCTGGGGGGAGTGTCGCGATCAGACAGGCCGCCGTGGATACGAGGGGGGCAGTATCGCCTCGGCGAAGTCCGGTACGCAGCCGAGTTCGTCCGGTTCGTCGTGGGCGTGGTCGTCGCGAACCTGCCGGATCATCGGTCCGGTCCTGAGGTGCGCCGTCGGCCGGAGCGAGGAGCACGCGGATGGCGGAGAGTGTGACCTTTCGACCTCGGGCGAGGTCCACGCCGTCGGCCACTTGGAATTCCACCCAGGGGCACCTCCGGCGTGCGGGCAGGCGGCCCTGGTTCTCACCGGTTGCCCGGCCGGGATGAGCGCGTTGAGGGCTCTGATTGCCGGCTTGATGTCGAGCGAAGCGGAGGAGACGTCACCTGGGATTGCCCGGACGGATGCCCTGGTGGTCGCTCCGTTCGCGCTGATGGTCGCCACGGTGGCAGCGAGTATCGTGCCCCGAGTGGCCCGGTGCAGGCTCTGTTGGCAGGAGTACGGGTCGACCGGAGCCGTGGCGCAGGCGATGAGAGCGTCGAGTGTGATGGCCTTGCCGAGCCTGGCCCCACTACCGGGCAAGCTGGTCACGGAACGCATTCCCTCCTGGTCACGGCCGAACGGGCCCGGGATCGCTAGTCCACCGCGTAGAGAACTGCCGACAGCTCTGACGGGCGAAAGTCGGTCGACGCCACCAGAGCGGCGGTGCCGGCGACGATGGCTCCATCCGACCTGGGAAGGCTCGGACAATCACCACTGCCACATCATCATGCGACCGCGGGTGACCACACGGAGCACGAGGGCCACCGATATCGCCGGTGGCCGGTCGCGATCCGTCGACCGCCATCAGATCGTGCCGGCTACTCCGATCGGGCGGAGTAGCCGGAAGGGGTGGCCAATTTCCCGGGGAACCCGTGGAAGGGTGGCCACAATCGTGCCGTGTAGGCCAGAAAGGCCCATACCGATATCCGCGCGTTCGGGACCACCGACCGGCGGCCATCACGGCAGGACGTGGTAGTGGACGAGCGCACCCCCGGCAGCGGGCAGCTGCTGCTGGATCTTCGATCTAGCGCCAACCGCACCCAACGTGAGCAGGCCGCGGTGTTGTCGAGGTTGACCGACCGGACGGTGACCCGGCAGGACCTGTCCCGATGGGAAAGCGAGCGACGACTGCCTGGCCCGTTCTGGCGTGAGGCCATCGCCCGCAGCTTCGGTATCCCGCCCACCCTGCTGGCCCAGGCAGTGACGGCATCGCGCAATCGGCGCCGCGCCATCACGCCAACCGTGAACGCGACGGGCCTTTCCCACGATGCGCGGGAACCGACCGGCCGCGCAGGTGGGATAGGGCGTCGTGAGTTCGTCGGCTTGCTTGCCACAACAGCCCTCCCTCTGACCTCCTCGTCACGAGCAGCCTCCCCCGGCCGGGGCACACGATTGGGCGTGAGCGATGTCCGACGCCTGGCCGCACGCACCGCACGCCTGCGCCGCCTGGACAACCTGCTCGGCGGCGCGGACACCTACCAGCACTACCGCGCGGAGGCTGCCGCGACTGCAGCGACCTTGAAGGCCGCAACGTGCTCTGCGTCCGTGCGCCGTAGCGGGCTGTCGACGTTGGCCGAGCAGCAGCAGTTGGCCGGGTGGGCGGCCTTCGACGCCGGTCTGCACGGAATCGCCAAGTCCCACTACCTCGACAGCCTGAACACCGCCACC
>DATMCA010001109.1:0-3099 GCA_035559015.1 Umezawaea sp.
TCGACGACGATCCCGACGCTCCGCTGCCGCCCGACGAGGTGTACGCCTTGGAGGCCGTGGTGCGCGCCGATGGCACCCGGCCGAGCCTGCTGGTCCGCAACGGCGTCGTCGACCCATTCCAGCCGATGGCCGCCGGCTGGATCGGCCAGCTCACCGCCGCGGGCGACGAGCTGACCAGGGCGGTCGCCGCGATCGGTCGGGTGGAGCCGACGTATCCGACCGGAGGTGATTTCTTCGGCACCTGCTGGGTCGTCGACCACCGCAACGGGCTCGTGCTGACCAACAGGCACGTGCTGGTTGCCATGGTGGAGCGGTTGGCGCACGCGGTGGCCCGCACGACCAGCGGGTTCCGGGTGTTCGACGGCGCCTTCGTCGACTTCGCCGCCGAGTCGGGCAGCGCGGACGTGCGCCGCTACCGGGTCGTCGAGGCAACCCCGTCCCAGGTCAACGGCACCAACTTCGCCCGGCTCGACGCCGCGGTGCTGCGCATCGAACCGCTGCCGGACGGTCCGCAGGACGTCCCGGACGCGCTCACCGTCAGCGCCGACCCCGACGGGCCGCTCGGCCGCCTCGCCTCGTACTGCATCGTCGGCTACCCGGCTCAGCCGGTGTACGAGTCCGGCACCATCGAGGGTGTCGACTGGGCCTGGGTCACCCGAACCCTGTTCGGAAACGTGTACGGGGTCAAACGGCTCGCACCCGGCATGACCCACCGTCCGCTCGGCTCGCTCCCGGGCGACAAACGGCGGTGGGTGTTCGGCCACGACGCCACCACGCTCGGCGGCTGCTCCGGCTCCCCCACGCTGGCCTGGACCGACAGCGCGTTCGGCCTGCACTTCGCCGGCCGGTCCATCGACGCGAACTACGCGCACGCCGTCTCAGCCATCACCACCGAGCTCCGCGCCCTCGGCGTCCCGATCGGCGGGCTCGGATGACTCACCCTACTGGCCGCCGTTGAGGCGTTGCACATTAGGGTGGCGATCCTACGCCTGAAGGACCTTGACGCACGGCAGTCGATCAGGACGGGGGCTGTGGGTATGAGCACGGCGCTGTCCCTGCTCGTCCTCGCGGCCGTCCTGGCCTTCGCGGTGATCCGTCCCAGGGGTCTTCCTGAGCTGGTCGCCGCCCTGCCAGGTGCCGTTATGGTGTGGGTTCTTGGTCTGGTGTCTTGGCGGGACATCACCCGGGAGCTTGCCGCGCTTGCTCCAACCGTGGCGTTCCTCGCCGCCGTCTTGATGTTGGCCCATCTGGCCGAGGAAGAGGGCGTTTTCGACTACGCGGGAGCGATCGCGGGGCGCCTCAGCCGCGGATCCGCTGGCCGGCTGCTGCGAGTGGTGTTCATCATCGCGTCGGTGGTCACGGCGGCCCTCAGCCTCGACGCGACCGTAGTGCTGCTGACCCCGGTCGTTCTCACCGCGGCTGTCCGGGTTGGAGTACGCCCCCGACCACACGTGTATGCCTGTGGGCACCTTGCCAACTCGGCCTCGCTGCTGTTACCTGTGTCGAACCTGACCAACATGCTGGCCTTTGCCAGCAGCGGTCTCACGTTCGCCCAGTTCGCGGGCCTGATGGCGCTGCCATGGCTGGCCGTCATCGCGACGGAGTACCTGGTCCTGCGGATTTTCTTCGCGGCAGACCTGACCGGCTGGAGCCAGCACCCCATACTCCGGGCCTCGGCGGGCCGGCCCGGGTTCGCGCTCGTGGTGCTCCTCGGCACCCTCGCCGGGTTTGTCGTCGCGGAACCACTTGGCGTGCACCCCGCGTGGGCCGCCGCCTCCGGTGTCATCGTTTTGGCTGCACACCGCATCGTCCGACGACCTCGAGCCGAGGCGGCCGCGTTGGTTCGGGCGGCGAATCTTCCGTTTTGCGGGTTCGTGTTTGCCTTGGGTGTCGTAGTCCTTGCATTGCGATCGAGCGGCTTCGGAGGTCTGGTCGACAAGATCACGCCCGACCGGGCCAATTTCGTCGGGCTGCTGGCCGCGGCCGCCATCGCAGCAATGCTGGCGAATCTGGTCAACAACCTGCCCGCCACTTTGATGTTGGTACCCCTCGTCGCGCACTCGCCCGGTCTGACGCTCGCCGTACTGATCGGTGTCAACGTCGGCCCCAACCTGACATACGTTGGCTCACTGGCCACGCTGCTTTGGCGGCAGGTTTTGCACTCCCGCGACCATCCGCCAGCGACCCGGGAGTTCCTGCGGCTGGGTGCGGCGACGGTGCCCGCCGCCTTGCTCGTGGGGGTAGCGGCACTATGGCTTGGTCTGCAAGTCTCAGCCATGTGGTGAGGAGTGCACGCAGATGAAGATCGTGGTCTGGCTCACTGAAGGCACGTGGGAGGCATGCATCGATGCCGTCCGCGACCAACCCGCCACGAGCATCGAGTTGCTCCATGTCATTGACCCCGAAAGTCTGGACGCCCTGGCGGGGGCTCGGGCAAGCCTGCTGGGCCGTGGCTTTGCAGCCGACACTGGACCGCTGGCCGACAATCTCAAGGCGGCCCAGCAAGCTCTCCTCGACGCCGCACAGGCCCGTCTCGGCCGGCCGACAGGCCGACAGGCACGATGGGGCCGACCAGAACGAGAGGTCGTCGCTGCTTGTGCAAGCGCCGGCATGCTGATCCTCGCTCGCGATGGCGACCACACGCGGCTTGGCCCACGCAGCATCGGGCATACGACACGGTTCATCCTCGACCATGCGCCCTGCCGAGTGCTGCTGATTTGGCCCGATGAACCACCACGGCTCTCCACCCTTCCACCGCCGCCACCCCACGGCGCGGGCCACCATTCACCTCCACCGGCATCTTGACCCATCTGGTCGGCTGACTGAACCGCCCCTGGTTCGTCGGAGGGTGGGTGGTTTACGCGGCTTCCCGGTCGGGGGTCTTGAGGGCTTATAGGGCTGCCGTCCGCGTCCACCTAATACCTGGCATCGGGCGCCATCGCCTCGCATCGTTGAGACCCGAGCATCTCGAGCGGCTGTACATCGCAATGCTCAAGATCCGAACGCGCCGCGGCACCTTGATGAGTCCGGGTCGTGTCCATCAGGTGCATCGGACCATCCGAACCGCACTGAACGAGGCCGTGCGCCGTGGCCATCTTG
>DATMCA010001110.1:0-9479 GCA_035559015.1 Umezawaea sp.
GCGAACGCGGCGGGCGACGTGCGGGCGTGCGCGGGTGGGCGGGGGCCGATGAGCGAGGTCAGCGAGTCGGTCGGCAGCTTGAGCACGACCTCCAGCGCCCGCACGGTCGGGATCGCCCTGGGCACTTCCGGGTGGCGCAACCCGCGTTGCCAGTAACTCAGCGTCGACTGCCCCACCTGCACGCCGAGCTGCTCGATGTGCGCGCGCAGCCGGGCCAGCGAGAGTCCGCGGAACGCTATCGCGTCGCGCAGCGCCCGGTGGAACGGTCCGTAGCGGAGCGTTTCGGCAAGTGAGGCGGGCATCTCTCCGATCGGGAGGCCGGTCGGCTCGTCAGCCGGACCGGCGTGCCCGAAGTCCGCGGTCACCGCGGCACCACCTTCCGCACGCCGAAGTGTTGGTTCACCGTAGTCACTCGATCCGGTGACCGGAAGATCCCGTTTCACCCATGTGGGTTACAAGCTTGGGACGGTTACGGTGATCGCCTGCGTCCGGAGGTGACTGAGCGCCGCACAACTAGGGTGTGCGGGTGGGAAAGCTCGTGGTGATCGAAGGACTTGACGGAGCGGGCAAGCGGACCCTGGCGGGTGCGTTGACCGCTGAGCTGGCCGAACGCGGCGCGAAGGTGGCGACGGGCGCGTTCCCCCGCTACGAGGAGGACGTGCACGCCGAGCTGGTGCGCGACGCGCTGCACGGCAGGCTGGGCGACCTCACCGACTCGGTGCACGGCATGTCCGTGCTCTACGCGCTGGACCGCCGGGGGGCCGCCGACCGGATCCGGGCCGACCTGGACCAGTACGACGTGGTGCTGCTGGACCGGTACATCGCGTCGAACGCGGCGTACGGCGCGGCCCGCCTCCGCCAGGACGCGCGGGGCGAGTTCGTCGAGTGGGTGCGCGCGCTGGAGGTCGACCGGTTCGGGCTGCCGGTCCCGGACCTCCAGGTGCTGCTGCGGGTGCCGACGGCGGTCGCGGCGGACCGGGCCGCCCGGCGCGAGCTGGCGGACGCCGAGCGGGCCCGTGACCTGTACGAGTCGGACGGCGGGCTCCAGCGGCGCTGCTCCGCGGTGTACGACGAACTGGCCGCCGACGGCTGGCTGGGGCCGTGGGAAGTGCTCGACGGCTCGGCGGACGTGAAAATTTCTCCCATTCTGGATCGCCTATTTGGTCGCTGAGCGTCACTCAAGTCCACTCGGGCGAGGGGTGTTGACCCTGCTCGCCTAGGCCGTAAGGGTGGGTTTTTGCGATCGGTTCGGCACCTTCGGTAACGAATAGTGAGCGCACCGCGTATTAGTCCGAGACAACCGCTCAGCGGCGCTAACAGGGCGAGGTGGCCTGGTGGAACGACAACACCAGATGGTTACGGATCGAACCCGCGCGACGACCAGCAGCGATGATCGCTGGGCGGTGCGCGAACGGCCGGCCGTCAGTGCAACGATGTTGGGCATGAAGGCACGTGTGCTGGTGGTGGACGACGACCCCGCGTTGGCGGAGATGCTGACCATCGTGCTGAGGGGTGAGGGCTTCGACACCGCGGTGGTGGCCGACGGGGCGAGGGCCCTGCCCGCGCTGCGCGAACTCAAGCCCGACCTGGTCCTGCTGGACCTGATGCTGCCCGGCATGAACGGCATCGACGTGTGCAAGGCGATCCGCTCGGAGTCGGGCGTCCCGATCGTCATGCTGACGGCGAAGAGCGACACCGTGGACGTGGTGCTGGGCCTGGAGTCCGGCGCGGACGACTACGTGGTCAAGCCGTTCAAGCCCAAGGAGCTGGTCGCGCGGATCAGGGCGCGGCTGCGGAGGACCGAGAACGAGCCCGCGGAGACGCTGGCGATCGGCGACCTGAGCATCGACGTCCCGGGGCACGAGGTGCTGCGCGAGGGCAAGCCGATCCAGCTCACGCCGCTGGAGTTCGACCTGCTGGTGGCCCTGGCGCGCAAGCCCCGCCAGGTGTTCACCAGGGAGGTCCTGCTGGAGCAGGTGTGGGGGTACCGGCACGCGGCCGACACCCGGCTGGTGAACGTGCACGTCCAGCGCCTGCGGTCCAAGGTCGAGCGGGACCCGGAGCACCCGGAGGTCGTGCTGACCGTCCGCGGGGTCGGGTACAAGGCCGGTCCTCCGTGATGCGCCGGGAGCGCCGGGGATGACTTGGCGCACGCGGCTGCTCGTCCCCGTCGTCCGCAAGGTGCGGCGGGTGGTCGAGCAGACGCGCCAGCGGTGGCTCGCGTTCGGCGAGCTGTGGCGGCGGTCGTTGCAGCTGCGGGTGGTGGTCAGCACCCTCGCGCTGTCCTCGGCCGTCGTCTTCGTGCTGGGCATGGTCCTCCAGATGCAGATCACCAACCAGCTGCTGGAGACCAAGACCAACGCCGCGATCCAGCAGACCAAGGCCAGCGCCGCCGCCGTGCAGCCGGACCTCCTGGGCCTCAACCCCGGCCCGGACAACGTGCGCACGCGCTTCCTCAGCGCGGTGAACAAGCTCAACACCGCCAGCTCCGGCCAGGACGTCGCCAGCTCGGGCGCGGGCGCGTTCGAACCCGTCTTCGACGACGCGGGCAACAAGGGCGTCGACGGCCAGCCGAACTCCGTCGGACCGTACTGGGAGGTGCCCGAGGGCCTCGCCAAGATGGTCCAGAGCGGGTTCTCCGGCAGCCAGATCACCACCGTGGACCGCGAGGCGGGCCCCACCACGCTGCTCGTCGTCGGCGTCCCGGTGAGCACCTCGGCCCGCGCGATGCAGCTCTACCTGCTGTTCCCGCTGACCAGCGAGCAGGCCACCGCCGAGGTCGTGCAGAACACCCTCGTCGTCGGCGGCCTGGTCCTCCTGCTGCTGCTCGCGGTGATCGCGAACCTCGTCACCCGGCAGGTCGTCCGGCCCGTCCGGCAGGCCGCCGAGGTCGCCGAGCGGTTCGCCGACGGCAGCCTGGACGAGCGGATGCCGGTGGTCGGCGAGGACGACGTCGCCCGGCTCGCCCAGTCGTACAACGAGATGGCCGAGAGCATCCAGGAGCAGATCCAGCAGCTGGAGGACTTCGGCCAGCTCCAGCGCCGCTTCACCTCGGACGTGTCGCACGAGCTGCGCACCCCGTTGACCACGGTCCGGATGGCCGCGGACGTGCTGCACGCCTCGCGCGAGCAGTTCCCCGGCGGCCTGGCCCGCTCGACCGAGCTGCTGGTGGACGAGCTGGACCGGTTCGAGTCGCTGCTCGGCGACCTGCTGGAGATCAGCAAGCTCGACGCCGGGGTCGAGGAGCTGGCCGCCGACCCGGTCGACGTCCGGGTGCTCGCCCGCCGCGCGCACGACGCCGTGCGGGCCATCGCGAAGGCCAACGGCACCACGATCGTCATGGACATGCCGGACTACGACGTGACGGCCGAACTCGACTCCCGGCGCGTCGAGAGGATCCTCCGGAACCTCCTCGCGAACGCCGTCGACCACGGCGAGGGCCTGCCGGTCGAGCTGACCGTCCGGGGCGACGGCAACGCCGTCGCGATCACCGTCCGGGACCACGGCGTCGGCCTGCGCGCCGGTGAGGCCGAGCTGGTGTTCAACCGCTTCTGGCGCGCCGACCCGTCCCGCAACCGCCGCACCGGCGGCACCGGTCTCGGCCTGTCCATCAGCCTGGAGGACGCCCGCCTGCACGGCGGCTGGCTGGAGGCGTGGGGCGAGCGCGGTTACGGCGCCGTCTTCCGCCTCACCCTGCCGTGCACCCACGGCCACAAGATCGCCGCCAGCCCGCTGCCGCTCCAGCCGACCGACCTGCCCGCGCACGACGCCGAGGCGGAGGCGGACGACTCGCCGGAGCAGGTCGAGCTGACCCAGTCGGAGATCACCTGGCAGCCCGCGCAGCCGGTCGGCGACATCGAGTCGGACGAGCCGCCGTCCGCGCCGGAGCCCGCCGTGCCTGCGTCGGAGGGCGCGGAGCCGCCGAAGCTCGCGTGGGACTCGGAGAAGGAACCCGCCAGGCCGGCGTGGGACTCCGAGCAGGAGCCGGTCAAGATCACCTGGGACTCGGAGCAGCACGTCAACGGAGCCGAGTCGCACGACGTCGGTGGTGAGGCGCACCCCGTCGGCGGACTCGACGCGGCTGAGCCGTCCGAACGCGAGGAGGCGCGGTGAAGCGCTGGTCACGAGTGCTGGTCCTGCTGGTGGCGCTGCTCCCGCTGGCGGGCTGCGCGGCGATCCCGACGCAGACCTACCCGAAGCCGCTGGGGCCGTCCGCGTCGCGCCAGCCGTCCGTCGAGGCCGCCGAGCCCGAGAAGAACCTGGACGCGCTCCAGATCGTCCGCGAGTTCATCCTCGCGTCGGCCAGCCCCGAGGGCGACTACGCCGCCGCGAAGGCGTACCTCACGCCGGACGCGCGGAAGTCGTGGAACACCAAGGGCACGCCGACGATCATCGACAACGCCTTCAACACCGTGCCGAGCACCGGCGACGCCGACCTGCCCGCTGACGCCAAGGAGCGCACGGTCCAGCTGCTGGGCCGCAACGTGGGGCGGCTGGAGCTGGCGGACAGCTCGTTCGTGCAGCAGGGCGGTGACCTGAACGAGCCCGTGCGGGTCGAGCAGGTCGACGGGCAGTGGCGCATCTCGACGCCCCCGGTCGGCGTGCTCGTCACGATCGCGGACTTCACCCGCAACTACCAGCGCGTGGTCCTGTTCTTCTACGACAAGGACCGCAACGTCCTGGTGCCGGACCCCCGGTTCGTGGTCATCCCACCCACCAGCGGCATCCCGCAGCGGGTGGTCGAACTGCTGGTCAAGGGCCCGTCGAGCGCGATGCGCGGGGCGCTGTTCAGCGAACTCGGCCCGGACGCGGGGATCAACAAGAACACCGCCGAGGCCAACGACGGCGCCCTCGAGGTCGACCTCACCAGGCTCGGCGACCCGAGCCCCGCCGTCCGCAAGAAGATCGTCGCGCAGGTCGTGCGCTCCCTGGCCGGCGTCACCAGCAGCCGCGTGCGCGTGCTGCTCGACGGCGACGTCATCTCCACCGAGAAGGCGGACTGGCGGCCCGCCGACGTCCAGTCCGGCGAAGCGCTGATCACCCCCACCGCCGAGCAGCGCGGCATGGTCGCGACCGGCGGCAAGCTCCTCTCGCTGCCGGACGACACCCAGGTCAAGGGCCCCGCGGGCACCGGTGAGTACAACGTCGTCAGCGGCGCCCAGTCCCTCGACGGCTCGCAACTCGCCGTCGTGAGCCGCATCGCCCCGAACGCCGTCCGCCTCCGCGTGGGCCCCGCCGAGGACGCGCTGCGCGAGGTCGAACTGCCCGCCGCCAGCCTCACCAGGCCCACGTGGATGCCCGGCAACACCGTCGGCCAGCCCGGCACCGAGGTGTGGACCGTCGCCGACGGCGCCAACGTGGTCCGCGTGGTCCGCGGCGAGGGCGGCGCGCTGAGCGCCAACTCCGTCAACGCCACCGAGCTGACCGGGTTCGGCCACATCGAGGAACTGCGCCTCTCCAGGGATGGCACGCGGGTCGCCGTCATCGTCAGCGGCAAGCTCTTCATCGCCGCCGTCGTCCGGGGCGAGGACTCCTCGATCGCCCTCCGCATCCCGCGCCCCCAGCCGACGTCGCTGGACGGCGTCATCACCACCGTCGACTGGCTCGCCCAGGACGTCCTGGTGGCGGGCACCTCGCTGCCCAACAGCCCGGTCGTCCGCCTCAACATCGACGGCCTGAAGATCGAGCGCTACAACACCTCGAACCTCACCGTGCCCGTCACCTCCATCGCCGCCGCCCCCGGCCGCCCCATCCTCGCCCTGGACCGCACCGGCCTCTGGAGCGCGGGCGAGGTGGGCGACGTCTGGCGCAGCAACCAGGTCAAACCCGAAACCACCGGCTACGTCTTCTATCCGGGATGACCCAGGCCAACCGAATCTGCGCGGCGACACTCGCCCGCGCACCTGGCTGACCTCGGCTTCCCGTTTTGTCGGTGCCCACCGGTAGCGTTCTTTTCGGGGGGCCTTGCTCATCGGGCGACCCCTGTTCCCGCACGTGACCCCCACCACGCGAGGCCGCGTCGGTAGGTCGGGTCACCATTTTTTCGAGGTGGGGTGGGGACGAAGTCTCTGCCCCACCTCGAAAAAATCGGGGCACGAACTGCCGACTACAGGCGGCCGAGCCCGGAGTCTGCGGAGCAGCGACCGAAAATTCTGTCGGACCCCGCCGGCACCCTCGAACCGTGCTCACCGAACTCCTCGACCTCCTCCTCCCTCCCCGCTGCGCGGGCTGCGGCGGCCCCGAGGCCTGCTGCCCCACCTGCCTCTCCGAGTTCGGCGCCCCTACCCGCGTCCCCCTCCCCGGTCGCCCCACCTACGCCCTCGCCGACTACCAGGGCGCCCCGCGCGAACTGGTCCTCGCCTTCAAGGAACGCGGCCGCCACGACCTGGCCACGAGCCTCGGCGCCCTCCTCGGCCACGCCCTCCGCCAGCTCCCCGAGGCCGGCCCAGACCGGGACGGCACCTGGTGGCTCGTCCCGGCCCCGTCCCGCCGCTCCGCGAGCCGCCGCCGGGGCGGCCCGCACGTCCTCCGCCTCGCCAGGGCGGCGGCCCGCGTGCAGGACGTCCCGACGGCCGTCGCCCCGGCCCTGGTCCTCACCCCCGGCACCCGCGACTCCGCCGGCCTCTCGGCCCGTGCCCGCCGGGAGAACCTCGCGGGTCACGTCCGCGCGACCGAGGCGCTGCCGCCGCCGGGTACGTCCGTGGTCCTCCTCGACGACGTGGTGACCACGGGGGCCACCGCCGCGGAGTGCGTTCGCGTCCTCAGGACCGTCAAGATCAAGGTGAACGCCGTCCTCACGCTCACCTCAGCGGCGGCGAACCGGTGGTGGTCACCACCGGGTTGAACCGCTGCGCCGACCGGGTCGCGGCGAAAGCGCGGTGAATCCCGTTCACTCCGGGCGACGAAGATCCACGCCAAGATCACCTGGTGCGAACCACTCGCAAGAGTGACGCGGCATAAACATCAACAATGGATTGGATCTATTCCGCCCGGTCGGGAACCTGGCGTCCACTTCGGCCGTTGGCCGGACATGACGTCCACCCGGAGCCGGAACACGGCGGTGACTCTGCCGAGTGGTCTGCTGCGCGCGCTGCGCCATCCGGGTGAGTCCGAAGCGCCGCGAGCGGGTCGCCGTGCCACCGATGGCACGCCCAGTGGCCAGTTTCTGTCGCGCAGAGTGACGGGACGTTTTTCTCCGAGTTCCCCCGCCCCGGGGGCTGTCGCTGAGATGAATACCGGGCTAACGTGCTGCGCTATCAGCGTTCCCGGCCCGGTGGGGGAGGAGGCGAAAAGCCCATGACCCTGGCGCCGGAAGACTTGTTGAGGACGACCCTCAGCGACAATCCGCGACAACTGTTCGCGTTTCCGGTGCCGCACTGATCCAAGCCACAGCTCGCAGCAAAGCGAGGGAGGTCGTGTATGGACATCGTCGTTAAGGGCCGCAACGTCGAGGTGCCCGATCACTACAGGGTGCACGTGACGGAGAAGCTGGCCCGGCTAGAGCGCTACGACCGCAAGGTCATCCGCTTTGACGTGGAACTCTTCCACGAGCCAAACCGCAGGCAGGCGAAGAACTGCCAACGGGTCGAGATCACCGGCAAGGGACGCGGACCGATCGTCCGCGCCGAAGCCTGCGCGGGCGACTTCTACGCCGCGCTCGACTCGGCGGTCAGCAAGTTGGAGAACAGCCTGCGCCGGTCTCACGACAGAAGGCGCGTACACCACGGGCGACGTGGCCCGACATCCGTCGCGGAAGCGACCAGTGGCCTCGGGGCGGTCGTCACCCCCACCGACACGAACGGGTCCGCGCAGAGCGTGCGGCTCGGGCAGACAGCTCTGCTCGAAGCCCCAGACCCCTCTGACGACTACGCGGGCATGGCCGAAGTGCCTGCCCAGCAGCGCTGGGACGACGTCGAGGACAACCTCCCCGGCAGAATCGTCCGCGAGAAAGAGCACCCGGCCAAGCCGATGACCGTCGACCAGGCCCTCTACGAGATGGAACTGGTCGGCCACGACTTCTTCCTGTTCGCGGATTCCGACTGCGGCAGGCCCAGCGTCGTCTACCGGCGGAAGGGGTTCGACTACGGCGTGATCCGGCTCGCCTGACCGGTCAAATCGCCCATCGACCTTCGATCGAGATCCCCCGGAGCACCCACTTCGGGGGATCTCGGCGTTTTCGCGGCACCAAAGCGGCACCTCGCCCGTTGTACCTGTCGTGCACGGCGCTCCGGGGACCTGTCACAGCGAGTTCTGGACCGGTTCCTGCCTGTGTCGGTGCACACACGTCTCGCTCTTGCCTACGATGTCGGCTAGAGCGGGCTTGTCGAGCCTGGTGGAAGGCGCCCAGAACGGGCGCGTCGCGATGAGGTAATGAGGTCGACCCGGATGGTGCTGTCCCGACTGCTCCGCGCTGGCGAGGGCAAGATGCTCAAGCGCCTGCGCAACATCGCAGCGCACATCAACAACCTGGAAGACGAAGTCGTAGACCTCACGGATGCGGAACTCCGGGAGAAGACCAACGAGTTCCGCAAGCGCTACGCCGACGGGGAGACCCTCGACGAGATGCTGCCGGAGGCGTTCGCCGTCGTCCGCGAAGGTGCCAAGCGCACGCTGGGCCAACGGCCCTTCGACGTGCAGCTCATGGGTGGTGCGGCCCTGCACCTCGGGCAGATCTCCGAGATGCGCACCGGTGAGGGCAAGACCCTGACCTCGGTGCTGCCGACGTACCTCAACGCCCTGGCGGGCGAGGGCGTGCACGTGATCACGACGAACGACTACCTCGCCAAGCGCGACGCGGAGTGGATGGGCCGCGTCCACCGCTTCCTCGGTCTCACGGTCGGCGTGATCCTGTCGGAGCTGACGCCGGAGCAGCGCCGCGTGGCGTACAACGCGGACATCACGTACGGCACGAACAACGAGTTCGGCTTCGACTACCTGCGCGACAACATGGCGTGGAGCCTGGACGAGTGCGTGCAGCGCGGCCACTACTTCGGCCTGGTCGACGAGGTGGACTCCATCCTCATCGACGAGGCGCGCACGCCGCTGATCATCTCCGGTCCGGCCGACCAGTCGTCGCGCTGGTACCAGGAGTTCGCCCGGCTGTCGCCGCTGCTGAAGAAGGACGTCCACTACGAGGTCGACGAGCGCAAGCGCACCGTCGGCATCTCCGAGGTCGGCGTCACCTTCATCGAGGACCAGCTCGGCATCGAGAACCTCTACGAGGCCGCGAACACGCCGCTGGTGGGCTACCTGAACAACGCCCTGAAGGCCAAGGAGCTCTTCGCCAAGGACAAGGACTACATCGTCCGCAACGGCGAGGTGATGATCGTCGACGAGTTCACCGGCCGCGTGCTGGCCGGTCGTCGGTACAACGAGGGCATGCACCAGGCCATCGAGGCCAAGGAGCGCGTGGAGATCAAGGCGGAGAACCAGACCCTCGCCACGATCACCCTGCAGAACTACTTCCGCCTGTACAAGAA
>DATMCA010001111.1:0-2882 GCA_035559015.1 Umezawaea sp.
TCGGAGAAGCCGTAGTTCCAGCCCGCGAAGACGAAGTCGGAACTCGCCCCCTGCACGACCTCTTTGTTGATCTTCTCGCCCAGCTTCGCGACCCTGTCCCACTCCGATTTGTACGGGGACGTGGCCAGGTCCGCGGTCTGGCCGCTGCCGATCACGTACCCGGCCATGCGGTCGGCCAGCCCGAGCGCGAACATCAGTTCGGCGATGCCGGTGTCGTTGGTGACCACCTTGCTCGGCACGCGGTCGAACGTGACGTCCTGCCCGCAGTTCTTCACGGTCACCGGGTCGGTGGCCGAGGTGTCCTGGGCGACGGTCGCGCCGCACGCGGTGGTGGTGCAGACCAGGAAGAGGGCGAGCAGTCGTCTCACGGGGAAACCTCCGGGTGTTCGAAGAGGAGTTGGGGCACGCCGCTCACGGGGTGCGGGACCAGGTGGGCCCGCACGCCGAAGACGGCTTCGACGAGGTCCGGCGTGAGCACGTCGGCGGGTTTGCCGCCGGCGACGACCCGGCCGCCGTCGAGCACGTGGATGCGGTCGCAGTAGGCGGCGGCGAGGTTGAGGTCGTGCAGGACCGTGAGGACGGTCAGGCCGGTGCCGCGCACCAGGGCGAGCACGTCCAACTGGTGCTTGATGTCGAGGTGGTTCGTCGGTTCGTCCAGCACGAGGACGTCCGGCTCCTGCACCAGGGCCCGCGCGATCAGGACGCGCTGGCGCTCCCCGCCGGAGAGGGTGAGGAAGCTGCGGTCGACGAGGTGGCCCGCGTCCACGCGCCGCAACGAGTCGGCGACGAGGTCGTGGTCGCGTTCGGTGTCCCGGTCGAACGCGCCCTTGTGCGGCAGGCGTCCCATCGCGACGACCTCGGCGACGGTGAAGTCGAACTCCACGTGGCTGTCCTGGGTCAGCGCCGCGAGCCTGCGCGCGCTCTCCTTGAGCGGCAGGGACAGCAGGTCCCGCCCGTCGAGCAGGACCGCGCCGCCGCTGGGCTTCAACGCCCGGTAGACGCACCGCAGCGTCGTCGACTTGCCGCTGCCGTTGGGGCCGACGACGCCGACGACCTCGCCGGTCCCGGCGGACAGGGAGATCCCGTGGACGATGCCGTCGACCGAGATCCGGTCGAGTTCCAGGTCCATCAGCTGCCCCCGAACACGTAGCCGCGGCGGCGCATGAGGAACACGAAGCACGGCACGCCCAGCGCCGCGGTGATCACGCCGAGCGGCAGTTCCTCCGGCGCGGCCACCAGGCGCGCGGCGACGTCCACCCAGATCAGGAAGCTCGCGCCCGCGAGCGGTGCCACGACCAGGACCCGGCGGTGGTCGGAGCCGACGACCATGCGGACCAGGTGCGGCAGCATCAGGCCGACGAACCCGACCGCGCCGCTCACGGCCACCAGCACGCCGGTCATCCCGGCCGTGGCGATGAACAGCCGCCGCCTCATCCGGACGACGTCGACGCCCAGCGTGGTGGCGGTCTCGTCGCCCATCGACAGGCCGTTGAGCCCGCGGGCGTTGGCGAGCAGGTACGCGGTGCCCGCAGCGACCACCGCGGCGGCGATCGGCAGCGCGCCCCACGTGACGCCGCCGAGGCTGCCGAGCAGCCAGAACATGGCGGCGCGGGCCGCTTCCCCGTGCGGGGCCTGGAAGACGAGCAGCAACGTCAACGCCTGGAAGCCGTACGCCATGGCGGTTCCGGTCAGCACCAACCGCAACGGGGTGAGGCCTGCCCGTGTTCGGGCCGCGAGGTACACGAGGGCGGTGGCGCCCAGGGCCGACAGGAACGCGGCGGCGGACATCGCGTAGATCCCCAGGGAGGCGAACAGGCCGAGCGTGGCCACGGCCACCGCGCCGACCGACGCGCCGGAGGAGATGCCCAGGACGTACGGGTCGGCCAGGGCGTTGCGCACCATCGCTTGGACGGCGACGCCGACGACGCTCAGTCCGGCTCCGACGACGGCGGCGAGCAGCACGCGCGGCAGGCGGATGTCCCAGACGATCCGGTACTGGCTCGCGTCGACCGCCTCGATCCGACCGCCGGTGACCGCGGCCTGGAGGAAGCCGACGACGCGGCCGAACGGGATGCTCACCGGCCCCAGCGCCACACCGGCTACGACGGACGAGGCCAGGACGACCACCAGGAGCACCACGAGCGGACTTGTTCTGGCCACGCGAACCGCGGTCACGGTCACCCTTCGGACAGGTGGCCTGAGCGCGAGCGACCGCGGGGGTCCCCGTCCCGCAAACCACGGCAGGAGCTGGAGCAGCACGCCGCCGATGGGTGATCGGGCTCGCCCGGCCCCAGGGGGACGGACCTACCGTTGCGGGTCAGCGCCGGATTTCGACCGGACTTCCCCCACGGGCAGCGCTGTGATGCTGTGCGCTCGGGAGATCGGGTGTCAACTCGCCGTGCACCAGGTCACCCCTCGCCGGGGTGACCTGGCGGCCGTCTAGGCGAACGCCCGGAGGTTCGACAACTGGCCCGCGGGCCAGCCGGTGTTGGCGGTGAACACCAGGCGCAGGTAGCGGGCGTCACGGCCGGGGAGGGTGATCGTGGTGCCCGGCGCGAAGGTGTAGCCGGTGGCCGCGACCAGGGTGGTGAACGAGCCGCCGTCCGTGCTGCCCTGGACGGTGATGGTCTGGGTTCGCGGGCCCCACGACGACGGCAGGGCCAGTTCGAGTCGTCGCACCGCGGCCGGTGAGCCGAGGTCCACCTGGACCCACTGGGGGAAGGCGTTGTTGGCGCTCTCCCAGTAGGTGTCCTGGTTGCCGTCTACGCTGTTGGCGCTGCCGTAGCCCTGGGTCTGGCTGCTCTGGGCGGTGGGTTTGCCGCGCGCCAGGTCGGTGACGGGAGGTGGGCCGCCGATGGTCGGTGGCGTTGGCCGGACGGGAG
>DATMCA010001112.1:0-25698 GCA_035559015.1 Umezawaea sp.
GCAGCACTTCGTGCCCACCGACGAGTTCCGGAAGCGCTACCTGCGCACGTTCGAGGCGGCTCGGCGCAGGTCGAACCACTAGCTCAGCGCTTGCGGAACTTCCGCAGCATCTCCTGGGCCTGGGCGCGCTTGCGCGGGTCCTTCGCCATCTGCTTGGCCTGGTCGGTCATCCGGCGGCCCTGCGGGCTGCGCACGTACGCAGCGATCTTGCTGAAGATTGAGGCCATGGGATCCTCCAAAGGGGTTTGTCCCTTTATGTCCCCTTGGGCGGCCGTCGCCAAACCTAGTACGGCGAAATGCTCACGCCGAGCGCGCCCGGCCCGACGTGCGCCCCGATGGCGGAGCTGACCTGGGTGACCATGTACTTCCGAGCTCCGGGGATCTTCTTCCGCAGCCGCCGCATGAGGTCGTGGGCGCGGTCCTCGGCGGCGAAGTGCTCGACCGCCACGTCGACCCGCTCCTCGCCGGCCTTCTTCGCCGCGATCTCCACCATCCGCTTCAGCGCCCGTTCGGTCCCCAGCACCTTTTCCAGTGGGGTGATCTGCCCGTCGGTCATCGTGAGCAGTGGTTTCATCGACAGCGCGGTGCCCAGCATCGCCGCGGCAGGGCTGATCCGGCCGCCGCGCTTGAGGTATTCGAGCGTGTCCACGTAGATCAACTCCGTGCCCCGGCGGAAGCTGTGCATCGCCGCACCGATCACCTTCCGGGCGTCCCCGCCGTGCGAGGCGGCTTCGGCGGCGGCCAGCACGGCGTAGCCGAGGCTCATCCCGCACGTGCCGGTGTCCACGACGTGGACGGGCACCCGGACCTGCTTGGCGGCGTTGCACGCGGTGTCGACGGTCCCGGAGAGTCTGGACGACACGTGGATCGAGACCACGGCCTCGGCCCCCGCGGCGCCCGCGTCGGCGTAGGCCCAGTAGAACGCCCCCGGATCGGGCGGGACGGTCGTGACCGAGAGTTCGCCGCGCATGGCGTTGACCATCGTCGAAACCGGGATGCGGGACTCGTCGTCGAGCTGGTCGCCGATGCGCACTTGGACCTGCGCGACGGTGATGCCCAGTTCGTCGGTCAACGCGGCCGGGAGGCACGCGGTCGAGTCCGTGACTATGGCGACACGCCGGTACATGTAATCGGACCCTAGCTTCCCTAATGGAGTAGCGGTTGGCGTCTGCTTCTTAACCGATCAAGCAGCCCGATTGCAGGACCGTGAGTACCGTCACGCTTGCAAGGTGCTTGCGGGCGTTTGCACCGCTGCTACTGGTGGGTAACATAAAGGTGGTCGACACCACCATGCCAACGCGGCGAGGACATGGCAGGGTCGCGTTAATCCGGCGACCAGCGCGCCTCCCAGCAGTCGCCTAGTCACGTCGCCGCCCGTCCGCAGGAGGTCGAAGAGGACCTATGAACATTGTCGTCCTGGTCAAGCAGGTGCCTGACACCTGGTCCGAGCGCAAGCTCACCGATGCCGACCACACCCTTGACCGCGAATCCGCGGACGCCGTCCTCGACGAGATCAACGAACGCGCGGTCGAAGAGGCTCTGCTGCTCAAGGAAGCCCACGGCGGCGAGGTGACCGTCATCGCGATGGGTCCCGCCCGCGCCACCGACGCGATCCGCAAGGCGCTCTCCATGGGTGCCGACAAGGCGGTGCACGTCAACGACGAGGCCCTGCACGGTTCGGACGTCTTCGGCACCGCGAAGGTGCTCGCGAAGGCGATCGGCACCGTCGAGGGCTTCGACCTCGTCATCGCGGGCAACGAGGCCACCGACGGTCGCGCGGGCGCCATCCCGGCGATCCTGGCCGAGTACCTCGGCCTGCCGCAGGTCACGCAGCTGCGCAAGCTGACCGTCGAGGGCACCACCGTCAAGGGTGAGCGCGAGACCGAGGAAGGTGTCGCGCACCTGGAGGCGACGCTACCCGCGGTCGTGAGCGTCACCGAGAAGATCAACGAGCCGCGGTACCCGTCCTTCAAGGGCATCATGGCCGCGAAGAAGAAGCCGGTCACCACGCTCACCGTCGCCGACCTCGGCGTCGACGCGGGTGAGGTCGGCCTCGGCGGAGCCTGGTCCGGTGTGATCGAGGCGTCCCCGAAGCCCCCGCGCACCGCGGGGCAGCGCATCGATGACGAGGGTGTCGGCGGCTCGAAGATCGCCGAGTACCTCGTCGGCCAGAAGCTCATCTGAAGGCGAGGGATCACATGTCAGAGGTACTCGTCCTCGTCGACCACGTCGACGGCGACGTCAAGAAGGTCACCTATGAGCTCCTGTCCGCCGCGCGCCGGCTCGGCGAGCCGTCCGCGGTCGTCGTGGCCGCTCCCGGCACCGCGGCCAAGGTCCGGGAGTCGCTGGGCCGCTACGGCGCGGCGAAGGTGTACGCGGTGGAGTCCGACGACGCGGTGAACTACCTCGTCACGCCCAAGGTCGACGCGCTCGCCACGATCGCGGGCACGGCCTCGCCCGCCGCGATCCTGGTCTCGGCAACGATCGAGGGCAAGGAGGTCGCCGGCCGGTTGGCCGCGCGGCTCGGATCCGGGTTGCTGGTCGACGTCGTGGACGTCGACGCGGACGGGACCGGCACGCAGTCCATCTTCGGTGGCGCGTTCGTGGTGAAGTCGAAGGTCAGCACCGGGATCCCGGTGATCACCGTGCGTCCGGGTGGGGTCGAGGCTTCGGAGGCTGAGGGGGCGGCGGTCGAGGAGTCCGTCGAGATCTCGGTCGACGCTTCTCGGGCCACGAAGGTGACCGGCCGTGAGCAGATCGTCGGGGGTGACCGGCCGGAGCTGACCGAGGCTTCGGTAGTCGTATCCGGTGGTCGTGGTGTCGGGTCGGCGGAGAGCTTCGAGGTCGTGGAGAAGCTGGCCGACAGCCTCGGGGCCGCGGTGGGTGCTTCGCGTGCGGCGGTGGATTCGGGGTACTACCCGCATCAGTTCCAGGTGGGGCAGACCGGTAAGACGGTGTCGCCGCAGTTGTACATCGCGTTGGGGATCTCGGGTGCCATCCAGCACAGGGCTGGGATGCAGACGTCCAAGACGATCATTGCGGTGAACAAGGACAACGAGGCCCCGATCTTCGAGATCGCGGACTTCGGGGTGGTGGGTGATCTGTTCAAGGTTGCGCCGCAGTTGACTGAGGAAGTTGCGAAGCGCAAGGGGTAGATGAAGCACCAAGGGAACCGCCCGGCTCACGTTGTGGGTCGGGCGGTTTTTTGTTGGCTGGAGTTCCGGCGGTGGGGGCGTGAGTACCGGCGGTGGTGTGGTGGAGGCTGGGAGTACCAGCGTGGTGTGGCCGATTTGACTTGGGGCCCCTGGATTTGCCCCTTGATCGGGCGAAAAGGCAGTGCCCGAAAGCCCTGCCCGATCCGCAATTTCAAGGGGCAAATCCCCCAAGTAAAATCGGCCACGGTTTTAGGGCCTCGTGTCGCCCAGGCGGTGGGTTGGCCAGGCCTTGGGGCCCGGTTTGGCTGCCGGTTGTGGTGGTGGGTGGCTAGGTCGGGTTAAGGAGTGCTGGCTCGCCACTCCGGTGCTTCTGGGTGTTCCACGAAGTCGACGGCGTTGGCGTTGGGGATTTGTTGCAACGCCTCCAGTACCTCTCTGGGTGTGACCCGGAAGAACTCGCGTCGTTGGTTCACCTGGTTCAGTCGTCTGTCCGCGAACCTGTCGTGCAGAGCTTTCTCCAGCCCTACGGCGTCCTGGCTCGGGAGCATGGCGTGGACGTCGAAGCGGAACGGCACGGAAGCGTCGCCTAGTTCGCGCACTCGGTCGTAGGGGTCCAGGCGTCTTGTCATCCCGATGCCGACCACGCCGTCGCCGAAGGCGCCGATGTTGCTGATCACGTAGACGTGGCCGCTGCGGGCGTTGCCTGCCATGTCCTCGACGACCAGGCGTTGCGCTTCGACCTCCTCCAACTGTGATCGCAGTGACAGGGCGGCCACCGAGTCGCCGTCGCCTCGCCGTTCCAACGCCGCGAGGGAGCTTTCCACGTGGGCCTTTTCCTTGTCCCACTTCGCGCGGGCTCGTTCGTAGTCCCTGGCCGCCGCGGCCTGCTCCTTCATCTCCTCCCGCACGGCGCGGGCCTCTTCCTTCTCCTCCTCGACCTTCGCGCGGTGGTCGGCGGTCATCACGATCTCCGCGCAGCGCAGCCGGTGGTACCGCTCGTCGATCCGGATCTCCATCGACGACCCCAGCCGCGCGATCGTCTCGGAGATCTTCGTCAGCCTCTCCACCGAGTTCTGCCGGGACTGCGGTTTCACCGTCCGCACGCAGTTCTCGGCCTCCGTGTTGTACGCCCGCAGCAGCAGCTTGGAGAAGTCGTCGACCATCTTCTTCCCCTCGATCAGGGAGCCGTTGACCTGCCAGTTCGTCGTGGCCTGCACGGCGTTGCCGGTGCGCACGAACGCCTTGGTGTCCTCCTTGATCGCGGCGATCCGCTCCTTGTAGCCGACGGCGTTGTCCAGGGGGTGGGCGTAGGCGTACACGCCCGCGGCCTGGAGCAGGGCCGTGTCGGAGGCGTTGATCAGTTCGTCGCGCACGGCTTCCAGTTCGGCGCGGGCGCGGGACACCTGGGCCAGGACGTTCTGGAGTTGCGCCTCCATCATCCGGATCCGCTCGACCCTTGCCGAGTCGTCCAGGATCCCCGCGGTGGCCAGCGCCTCGCGGAGTTGCGCGTTCTCCGCCTCCAGGGCCTTCCGCCGGCTGCCGAAGCCGTTCGGGGCCGGGGGCGGGATGACGGGCACCTTGATCCGGGGGACGGGAGCGGTCAGGTGCGCCTGGGCGACGGGACCCCAGAACTGCCAGCCCGCCGGGGCGGGGGGCCAGGAGGGGTCGGGGGCCCAGCCAGGGGGAGGCACCCAGCCCTGGGGTGGCCGCGGCCATCCCGGTGGTGGGCGGAACCGCCTGACCTCCACGTGGAATCTCCTTGTGTGTGCGGGTGGTGGACTCATCGAGGTCCGCCGAGCGGGCGTTACCCCGCGACAGCAGGCCTTCCTGAGCGGAGCCTGAGAACCGGCCATTCATCGAGATGGCACGTACGCGTCATCGCTTCGACCTGCCGCCGGTACCCGTCAGGTCGGTAAACCTTGAGCCATGACGCAGCCGCAACTGCTTGTCAGCACCGCACGGCCCGCGACCGGCACGCCAGGGTACTCCCTCCTGGTGGCGCGTGACAGCGCGGAAGTCGTTGCCGCGCAACGGCTCCGCTACCAGGTGTTCGCCGAAGAGGTGGGTGCTTCGCTGCACACCTCCGTACCAGGGCACGACGTCGACCGGTTCGACGAGTTCTGCGACCACCTGGTGGTCCGGGACGACACGTCCGGCGAGATCGTAGGCACCTACCGGATGCTGCCGCCGGAGCGGGCCCGCGACGCGGCCGGTCTGTACTCGGAAACCGAGTTCGACCTGCGGAATCTCGCACACCTGCGGCACACGCTGGTGGAGACCGGTCGGTCTTGCGTCCACCCCGACCACCGCAGCGGTGCCGTCGTCAGCCTCGTCTGGGCTGGAATCGCGCGGTACATGCTGCTGTCGGGGCACACCTGGCTCGCGGGGTGCGCGTCGGTGTCCCTGGCGGACGGTGGCGAGCACGCCTCCGGCGTCTGGGAGACGGTGCGCGCCAAGCACTACGCGCCCGACGAGTTCCGGGTGTCGCCGTTGAATCCGTGGACGCCCGGTACGGCGCCCGCGAAGACCCAGCTGCCGCCGCTGCTGAAGGGCTACCTGCGGATGGGCGCCCAGGTGTGCGGCCCGCCCGCGTTCGACCCGGACTTCGGGGTCGCCGACCTCTTCGTCCTGATGAACCCGTCGAAGATGGACAAGCGGTACCTCAAGTTCTTCCTGGGGGAGGAGCCGTGACGCACGCCTGGATGCCGCACTCGCCGTGCGGTGACGGCTGCCTGGACCGCACCGCCCCGGCGGTCGGTCCGCTGCGGGCCGCGTTCCGGTTGGTCGCGGCGGCCACCGTCCTGCTGTCGGGGGTCTTCGTCCTGGTGCTGCGCGGTCACACCCGTGAAACCGTGCTGCGGCAGTGGTTCCGGTTGCTGCTGCGGGCGTTCGGCGCGCGGATCGACGTGCACGGCCCCGACCGGTTCCAGGAGACGCCGGGCCGTGGGGTGCTGGTGGTCAGCAACCACGTGTCCTGGCTGGACGAGCTGGCGATCGACGGCGTGCAGCCGATCCGCCTGGTGGCCAAGCGCGACATCCGCGACTGGCCGGTGCTGGGGCCGATCATCACCGCCGCCCGCACGGTCTACCTGGATCGCGAGCGCCTGTCGCTGCTGCCCGGCACGGTCGCCGAGCTGGCGGGCGCGCTGCGCGAGGGCGCCGCCGTGGGCATCCACGCCGAGGGCACGACGTGGTGCGGCCTCGCGTCCGGCGGCTACCGGCCCGCGCTGTTCCAGTCCGCGCTGGACGCCGGCGTCCCGGTGCGCCCGGTGGTGCTGCGCTACCGGCTGGCCGACGGCACCCCCACGACGAGCCCCGCGTTCGTCGGCACGGACGCGCTGTTCGACTCGATCCGCCGCGTGGTCCGGCTGCGCGGCCTGGTGGTCGAGGTGCACGTGCTGGACGAGATCGCCCCCGGCCGCGCCGGGACCCGGCGGGAACTGGCCGCGCTGGTCCAGCGGGAGGCCGAACGGGTGGCCCACGGCACATCGCCTACCAGGACTCATATCGACTTGACCTCCACCCCGGTCGAGGTTGAACGATAGGTGGGTGACCACCACCGAGAGCGCCGAGAAGAGCAGGTTGTGGTCCCCGGACCGCCGGGGACCGACCGCCGGGATCATCCTCCTGGTGACGCTGCTGGCGTTCGAGGCGATGGGTGTCAGCACCGCGATGCCGAGGATGGTGTCGGACCTCCGCGGCGACGAGCTGTACGCGTGGCCGTTCGTCGCGTTCCTCGCGTCCAGCGTGGTCGCGACGGTGCTGTCCGGCCGGTTCTGCGACCTGCGCGGCCCCAAGCCGGTCCTGCTCGCCGGTCCGCTGGTGTTCCTCTCCGGGCTGCTGGTCGCCGGGTTCGCCCAGGAGATGGGGATGCTCCTCGCGGGCCGCGTGCTCCAGGGGTTCGGCGCGGGCATGCAGATCGTCGCCATCTACGTCGTGATCGGCCTCGTCTACCCGGAGCGCGACCGGCCCGCGGTGTTCGGCGCGCTGGCCGCCGCCTGGGTCGTGCCGTCGCTGGTCGGCCCCGCGCTGGCGGGCTTCTTCACCGAGCACCTCACGTGGCGGCTGGTGTTCCTCGCGCTGGCCCCGCTGGTGCTGATCGGCTTCCTGCTGCTCGTCCCGGTGATGCGGACGCTGCCGAAGCACGTCGACGGCGTGGTCCCGGCCCGCCGCGGACTGCTGCTCGCGGCCGTCGGCGGTGGCGTGGGCGTGTCGGCGCTGAGCTGGGCCGCGCAGCACCCGCGCGGCCTGAACCTGGTGCTCGGCCTGGTGGGGCTGGCGGTCCTCGTGCCGTCGCTGCGGGTCCTGCTGCCCAGGGGCACGCTCACCGCCCGCCGCGGCCTTCCGGTCGTCGTGCTGGCCAGGGGGATGCTCGCGGGCTCGTTCTTCGCGACCGAGGCGTTCATCCCGCTCACCCTCACCTCCGTGCACGGCTATTCGCCGCTCCAGGCGGGCATCCCGCTCACGCTCAGCGCGCTGGGCTGGTCCACGGCGTCGATGTGGCAGTCCCGCAGGCCGGACATCCCGCGCGGCACGTTGGTCCGCTGGGGGTTTGTGCTCAACGCCACGGGCATCGCGGGCGTGACGCTGATCGCCCCCGAGTGGGGGCCCGCCTGGGCCACCGCGCCGCTGTGGGCCATCGCGGGCTCGGGCATGGGCCTGGCGATGTCCAGCGTGAGCGTGCTCGTGCTGGCCGCGTCGACGGACGCCGACCGCGGCTTCAACTCCTCGTCGGTGCAGATCAGCGACATGCTGGGCTCGGCGTTCCTGGTCGGCCTCGGCGGTGTCGTGGTCGCGACGTTCGCCTCGACGGCGGCCCCGACGGCCGCGATCATCCCGTTCGACCTCGCGATGGCGGCGCTGGCGGTGCTCGGCGCGATCCTCACGGGTCCGCGCACCAAGCCCGCCGCCTGAACGGGCTACCCTGGGAGCGCGATGGCTTACCTCGATCATGCCGCCACCACGCCGATGCACCCCGATGCGATCACGGCGATGACGCAGGCGTTGTCCACCCTGGGCAACGCCTCCTCGCTGCACACCTCGGGCCGGCGCGCGCGCCGGGCCGTGGAGGAGTCGCGCGAGAACATCGCGGACGCTCTGGGCGCGAGGCCGTCGGAGATCATCTTCACCGGCGGCGGCACCGAGAGCGACAACCTGGCCGTCAAGGGGATCTTCTGGGCCCGGAGGGCCGCCGACCCGCGTCGCAGGCGGGTCCTGGCGTCGGCCGTCGAGCACCACGCCGTGCTGGACGCGGTGCAGTGGCTGGCGGACCAGGACGGCGCCGAGGTGACGTGGCTGGAGACGGACTCGCACGGCCGCGTGCACCCCGACGTGCTGCGCGAGGCGCTCCAGGGCGACGACGTGGCCCTGGTGACGGCGATGTGGGCGAACAACGAGGTCGGCACGATCAACCCGGTCGCCGAGCTGGCCGCCGTGGCCGCCGCGCACGGCGTGCCGTTCCACACGGACGCCGTCCAGGCCGTCGGTGCCGTGCCGGTCGACTTCAAGGCCTCCGGCGCGAGCGCGCTGACGATGACCGGCCACAAGGTCGGCGGCCCGTACGGCGTCGGCGTGCTGCTGCTGGGCCGGGACGTGCAGTGCACGCCGCTGCTGCACGGCGGCGGCCAGGAGCGCGACGTGCGCTCCGGCACCCTGGACGTGCCCGCGATCGTCGGTCTGGCGGCCGCCGTCCGCCGGGCCGTGGAGGACCAGCCCGCCAACGCCGTGGCCGTGGCCGCGCTGCGCGACGAGCTGGTCGCGTCGGTGCGCCGGGTCGTGCCGGACGCGATCGTCAACGGCGACCCCGGTGAGCAGCGGCTCCCCGGCAACGCCCACCTCACGTTCCCCGGCTGCGAGGGCGACAGCCTGCTGATGCTGCTCGACGCCAAGGGCATCGAGTGCTCGACCGGGTCGGCGTGCACGGCGGGGGTCGCGCAGCCCAGCCACGTGCTGCTCGCGATGGACGTCGAACCCGCGCTGGCGCGGGGCTCGCTGCGGTTCTCGCTCGGGCACACGTCGACCGAGCAGGACGTGCGCGACCTGGCCGAGGCGATCGGCCCGGTCGTGGAACGCGCGCGCAGCGCCGGTCTGGCGGGCCTGAAGCGGTCTCGGGGCAAGAACATCAAGGCGGAGGTGTAGCGGGATGCGGGTGCTCGCGGCGATGAGCGGTGGGGTCGACTCCGCGGTGGCGGCCGCTCGCGCGGTCGAAGCCGGGCACGACGTGACCGGCGTGCACCTCGCGCTGTCCGCCAAGCCCGGCACGTTGCGCACGGGTGCGCGGGGCTGCTGCACCATCGAGGACGCGCACGACGCCCGTCGCGCCGCGGACCTGATGGGCATCCCGTTCTACGTGTGGGACTTCGCCGAGCGGTTCACCGAGGACGTCGTGGACGACTTCGTCGCGGAGTACGCGGCTGGCCGCACGCCGAACCCGTGCCTGCGCTGCAACGAGCGGATCAAGTTCGAGGCGTTGCTGGACAAGGCGATCGCGCTCGGCTTCGACGCCGTGTGCACCGGCCACTACGCCCGGCTGTCCACTGAGGACGGACTGGTCGAGCTGCGCCGCAGCGCGGACGACGGCAAGGACCAGTCGTACGTGCTGGCCTCGCTGACCCGCGAGCAGCTCTCGCACGCCATGTTCCCGTTGGGGGACAGCACGAAGGCCGCCGTCCGCGAGGAGGCCGCCGCGCGCGGCCTCGGCGTGGCGGAGAAGCCGGACAGCCACGACATCTGCTTCATCCCGGACGGCGACACGCAGAAGTTCCTCGGCAACCGGATCGGTGAGTCGCCGGGGCTGCTGATCGACGACGAGACCGGGGCCGTCCTCGGGCGGCACGCGGGCGTGCACGAGTTCACCGTGGGCCAGCGCAAGGGCCTCGGCATCGACGCCCCGGCCCCGGACGGCCGTCCCCGGTACGTCCTCTCGCTGGAGCCGGTGTCGGGCAACGTCCGGGTCGGCGCGGCGGAGAAGCTGGCGGTGACGGAGATCGTCGCCGTCCGCGCGTCGTGGCCGAACGGCGTGCCGCTCACCGGTCCGGTCGAGTGCGTCGCCCAGGTCCGCGCGCACGGCGGCACGGCTCCGGCCGTGGCCGAACTGGTCGGCGAGGAGCTCCAGGTGCACCTGCGCGAGCCGCTGACGGGTGTGGCGCCCGGCCAGGCCGTGGCGCTGTACCGCCCGGACGCCTCGGGCGACCTCGTGCTGGCGAGCGCGACCATCGACTCCACTGGCTGACAGTCAACCCGCGTTCACTCCATGGGCCTGAAAGCACCCCTTTCGGAGTCTTCGTCGTCGCGATCGGTCGTGGCACGCTCCTCCGCATGACGCAGAGCGGGACGAGGACGGCGGCGGACAGGCTGGAGCTGGAGGCCGGCCAGTTCGTCAAGGAGATCGGCGAAGCCGGTGACGACGAGGTCCGCGACGAGGTCGAGGCCACGATCGGCGACACCCTGGCCCCCGCCGACCGCGAATCGACGGCGGACGCCGTGCTGGTGTGGTTCGAGGACGGCGACGACGACCTCGCGGACACCCTGGTGGACGCCACGGCCGAGCTGAACGAGACGGGTGTGATCTGGGTGCTGACCCCCAAGGTCGGCCGTTCGGGGTACGTCGAGTTCGCCGACATCAGCGAGGCGGCGGCCGTGGCGGGCCTGTCGAGCACGTCCGGCACGCCGATCTCGGAGGACTGGGCGGCGACCCGGCTCGTGGTGCCGAAGACCGACCGCCGGAATTCCCCCTTCGACTGACACCCATTCGGGACGTCCGGTTCCTGACATGCCGGTTTGTGCCACGTCGTGACCCTCTTTCGGGTGAATTGGTCCGCTGATACTGAGCGGACCAATTCACCCTGCATCGAGGAGAAGGCGTGCAGAAGTCCTCCGCGTGGTCAGCGACGCTGGTCGCCGCCGCCCTGTTCGGCAGCCTGGCCGTGGTCCCGGCCCAAGCCGCCCCCGTCCCCACCGCCCAGACCGCGCCCGTCACCTCGCAGGTGCTGCTGGAGAAGATGAAGGCCCTGCTCCCGGCCGACCACGAGGCCAGGCTCAAGGCCGTGAAGCTGCGCCTCGGCATCGAGGACGGCGAGCTGCGCGCGGTCGCCGACCAGGTCATCGACCCCGACCAGTACCGGTGCGACCAGACCGAGCTGACGACGTGGCTCCAGACGTCGATCAAGGACATCAGCCTCAACGACCTCATCGTCCTGGTCTTCTCCGGCGCGCTGGACGTGCCGACCTACGACACCCTGCTCTTCTCGAAGAAGTCCGACCCGCAGACCTACGGGCAGCGCGGCGAGTTCACCCGCCCGCTGGTCCGCACGTTCGCCGACCTCAAGGGTTTCTGGGACATCCGGTCGCGCGACATCCAGCTCGCCGCGATGCACGGCACGACCCTGCTGAACCCGGCCAAGGTCGCCCGCACGGTCAAGTACACGCTCGGCATGACCGACGAGAACGCCGCCGAGTTCGGGGAGCTGCTGGCCGAGTTCGTCGACCAGCCGCAGTTCCAGCACGGCAGGGCCCCGATCCTCACGTTCAACGCCTTCGCCTACTCGGCGCTGGGCCAGGAGGAGTTCCCCGGCCTCGGCGTGCTGCCGGACAAGATCGTCATGGGTGACGGCGTCCTGGAGGGCTTCGCCGCGATCGGCCTCGGCGACGTGGCCCCGCAGGCGATCCTCGCGCACGAGTTCGGCCACCACATCCAGTACGAGCGCGACCTGTTCGCCTCGCCCCTCACCGGGCCCGAGGCGACCCGCCGCACCGAGCTGATGGCCGACGCGTTCGCCGCGTACTACCTGACGCACAAGCGCGGCGCGAACCTGAACTGGAAGCGCACCGAGCACTTCATCCAGACCTTCGCCAACGTCGGCGACTGCGGTTTCACCGACCCGAACCACCACGGCACCCCGAACCAGCGCACCAAGGCCGCCGAGTGGGGCAACCTGGTCGCGCTGGCGACCGAGCGCCACGGCCGGGTCCTGCCGACGAAGGTGTTCGCCCGGCTCTTCGAGCGCAAGCTGCCCGAACTGGTCGCGCCGGACGCGAAGCCCGTGACCCCGGACGCCGACATCGCCTCGCTGGAGGCGGACGTCGTCCCGGCGACCTAGCGGTCATCCCACTAGCGGCGGGCGTCCCGGCTAGAGCAGACCCTGCCGGGACGCCTGCACGCCGAGCTGGAACCGGGTCTGCGCGCCCAGGGTCTCCTGCAACCGGCTGATCCGCCGGGCGATCGTCCGCTCGCTCACGCCGAACTCGCGGGCGATCGACTCGTCGGTCAGCCCGGCCGACAGGTACGTCAGCAACCTCTTGGTGTCGCTGGAGGTGGCGTCGGCGGCCTCGGTGGACGTGATCGGCACCGCCATCCGCCAGAACGCCTCGAAGATCCCGACCAGCCCGCTCAGCAACGGCGAGTGGTGCACGACGACGGCCCCGATCCGGTCCTTGCCCGCCACCGGGGCCCGTGCCACGAGCAGCGCCCAGCGCTCGTCCACCACGGTCAGGTTCATCGCGATCCGCGGGAACACCCGCGCCTGCTCCCCGGCGTCGACGCACTCCTGCACCATCCGCAGCGCCACGGGGTCCTGGAGCACGACGGTCCCGTAGATCACCCGGTACGACACACCGCGGGCCAGCGCGTCGAACAGCCCGTCCACGATCTTGTGGTCCGGCGACGCCAGGTTCCCCACGGTCATCGCCCGGACCTCGGCCACGGCGTCCTCCTGAACGCGGTCGAGCACGGCCCGTGCGGCGTCGGCGGAGGGCAGGAGTTCGAGGTAGTCGCGCTGCCCGATCCCGGTGGTCCACAGCTCGGCGAGGACGGCGGCCGAGTCGCGGGCCAGCGCGGCTTCACGGGTGTGGCGCTGGGCGATCCGCTCCAGCGCCAACTGCGGCGGGAACGGCGACGCGAGGTCGCCGTGCACCCGCACGAGCCCCAGTTCCCGCAGTTCCGCCAGGGCTTCGGCGGGGAACGAGGCCGCCGGGGCCTCCCCGCGTTCGACCAGCCGGAGGTAGGCCTCTTCGGCGGCGGGGGAGACCCCGAGGTCCTGGAGCGGGTGCACGCCCCACTGTCTACCCGAGCGAGTACAGGGTCGCGGCCCCGAGGAGGGCCAGGTAGCCCGCCGACGCCCAGCCGACGACCCGCTTGCGCCGCGGCTCGTCGAGCGTGGTGAACGTCAGCAGCCACGCCAGCAGCGGCAGCACGAGCACGCCGTGCATCGCGACCCCGTGCGCGGGCTTGAAGATCCCGGCGGTGCTGTAGGCCTCGGTGACGCCGACGGTCCGCGCGAGCACCGCGCCGCGGGCGATCATCAGGGCGCCGAACGCCATCGCGCCGAGTAACGACGCCGAGCCGACGCGGACGGCCAGCAGCATGCTGGGCGTGAGGTGCTCCGCCCGCCAGGCCGCGACGAGCAGCCACACCACCGAGAAGATGATCACGCCGCCGCCCGCGGCCAGCCCGGTCGCGATGACGGAGTCGAACGGCGTCTCGTTGTTGAAGTGCGACGGCACCTTCCGCCACGCCTGCACGGTGATGCCGGTGACCTCGTAGACCGAGGCCGCGGTGAAGAGCGCCACCACGAACGGCCTGATCCGCACGAGCGTCCCGACCCAGACGAACGTGGCCAGCGTGAGCCCGAACGACAGCCCGAACGTCACCGGTTTCCGCCACGACACCGGGCCCTCCCAGGGCCCGCCGTCGACGGCGAACACCAGGAGGTGGAAGAGCCCGCTCGTGAACAGCACGACGCTGACCCAGTACCCGATCCGTGTGGTCATGGCACCGAATCGTGCCCACGTCGGAGGGGAAAATCGTCCGCCCTGGAGCGGCACCGGTGTGTACGTCAGCAGGCGTAGACCGATGTGGCCGCTGTCCGCGCGGTAGGCCTGGACGTCCACCTCGCGGATCCGACGGAGTTTCTCCGAGAAGGCCGCCGGTGCCGCGCCAGCTGGATAGCGTGTCGTCCCGTGGCGAAGATCCATGCGGGCGCGACGCTGACACCGCCTTTCCGCGAGTTCCTGCCGCCGTGGGTGGCACGGCAACCGTGGTATCGGAGAACGGCCGCGCCGGTCTTGTCGCCGGTCGGGTTCTTCCGCTTCGAGGATCCGGCGGGCCAGGTCGGCGTCGAAACCCACCTGGTGACGGACGGGTCGGACCTCTACCAGATTCCGATGACCTACCGGGGCGCGCCCGCGGAAGGGCTCACGGAGAACTCGCTGATCACGACGGCGCGGCACAGCGTGCTGGGCACCCGGTGGATCTACGACGGCCGAGCGGACCCGCTCTGGCAGGACCGCGTGCTCCACCTGGTTCGCACCAACGGCGTCTCCGATCCGAGTGGCAGGCGGGACTCGGGCTCCACGCGGGCACGGGGCGTGCGACTGCTGGCGGATCAGCTGAAGACCGACGCGGCGCGGGTGGAACTGCTGCGCGTGGTGGTGCCCGGAAGTCCCGCGGCCACGCCGGACACCGCCGGGTTCGTGATGGGCACCTGGCAGCCGGACGGGCCGGGCACCGCAGCGGTCAGCGGATGCCTCGCAGTCGTCCGGACGACCTCCCCCGGCTCCGCGGGGTAGGTCCGGACACCGCTCCGCCGACCGGCACCCGGCACCTCGCACGCGGCCACGGGGTCGGTCCGCGGCCTCCGCTACCTCGCCCGGAATCCCGCCGGGTGCGGCGGGAAGGGCAGCGGATCAGTGCGGCACCGACATCGCGGCGGAGGCGAACTCCGCCCACCGCGAGGAGTGCGCGGCGGGCAGGCTCACCCAGTCGCGCATCGGACGGCCGGTGCCGGACGGGTCGAACAGGTGCGCGTCGCCCATCTCCAGGGCTTCGGCGTGGGCTCGGGTGCCCTGCCCGAGGCGGCACGCGAGCTCACCCTCGTGCAGGCACGCGAAGGCCTTGCCCTCGATGTCCTTGAGGGCCGGTTTGCCGAACAACTTCGAAGCGCGGACCCCGTAGGAACCGAGCTGGGTGACGAGCCCGTCGAGCACGTCGGTGTCTGCCACCCGTCCAGAGTCCCACCGGATGGTCAGGGGGTCCAGTCGGTGTTGGCGCCGCAGAGGACCACGCACGGCACCTCACCAGGCACTTCACCCGCCAGGAACGCCGCGAACGGGACCGCTGCGGCGGGCTCCACGGCCAGCCGGAACTCCTCCCACAGCCGGTCGCGGGCGGCCAGCAGCGCGGTGTCGGTGACGAGCAGCGACCTCACCGGGGTGGACGTGAGGACCTCGAACGGCAGCTCGCCGAGCCGGGTCGCGCCGAGCGCGGACGCGGCGACCGACTCCACCGGGCCGTCCACCGGCGTTCCCGCCGCGAGGGCGTTGTGCAGCGCGGAGCAGTTCACCGGCTCGACCCCGACGGTCAGGCGCCCGTCGATCGCCGACGCGATCCCGGCCACCAGCCCGCCACCGCCGACCGCGACGGCCACGGCGTCCACCTCGGGGAGGTCCGCCACGATCTCCAGGCCCACCGTTCCCTGCCCGGACACGGTCAGCGGGTCGTTGTAGGCCTCGACGTACGTGCCGGGGAACTCCCGCGCCGCCTCGGCGGCCTCCGCGTACGACGCCCCGTGCCGGATCAGCTTCGCCCCGGCCGCCTCGATGCGCCGCACCTTCCCCTCGGGTGCGGACACGGGCACGAACACCGTCGCGGACACCCCGAGCACCTGCGCGGCCTTCGCGACCCCCAGGCCGTGGTTGCCACCCGACGCCGTCACCACGTGGTCCGGCGTGCCCTTCGCGATCAACGCGTTCAGCGCGCCGCGGATCTTGAACGACCCCGTGAGCTGGAGGTGTTCCAGCTTCAGCGCGAGCGGGCGGCCGTCCACCTCGACCCGCCACAGCGGGGTCCTGCGGACGTGCGGGCGGATGCGTTCGGCAGCGGCGGCGACGTCGATGGTCATGCGACCAGGATGCGGTACCCGAACCTCACGGTGGTAACGGCCCCGACCACGACCAGCACGGCCAGCACGGCGAGCCCGACGGCGATCAGCGCGCAGGTGAGCCACGACCGCGAGGGCTCGACCGCCTCCGCGGCGACCAGTTCGTCCTGGATCTGCTCCGTGGCCGCCCGGTGCAGCAGCATCAGGCGCGTGCGGGCCGTCTCGGTCTCGGCAGCGTCCTCACCGCCGGTCCAGTTCAACGCGGTCAGCCGCGCGACCGATGTCTTGTACGCGTGTTCGAACGCGAGGACCTCCACATCGTCGCGGACTTCCGACAGGTAGCTCCAACGACCGGCTTGCACGGCGTTGCCGAGCACCCGGTAGACGGCGGCCAACTTGTCCCTCAGGTCCAACCGGTTGGGATAGGTGCCGACCAGCCCGGCCAACCTCTGGCGCGCACGGAGAACACTCGCTAAATCGCCGCGGATGAGTTCTTCGGCCGCTCGGTGCAACGTCACCTCGACAGGCATGGCCCACATGCTCTCAAGCCGCGCAATGGGCTGCCGATTGTTCGCCCGATCGTAGGATTGTCACCTACTTTCGGTAACAGTGATGTCGTTCGGTTTCGCCTGGTGGTCGGGGCTTTGTCCGCCGACGCGAGAACTGGGAAAAAACCGCCGCTCGGCCGAATGGCGGCTGGACCGCTCGTGCTCGCGCTGGTAGCCGCGACCCGGTCAACGCCGCTTCACGGCCGCCACGAACGACTCCAGCGCAGCCCGCGACACGACGAGCACCGGCCCGTCGGGGTTCTTGGAGTCCCGCACCGCACCGAAGTAGGCAAGCTCGACGCAGGTGCCGCCGCTAGCGTTGCTGTAACTGGACTTCCGCCACATGGCTCCCCCTTCACAAGACGCTGGCGACCTCGGCGATCAGTTCCAGGGACTCGCAGGGGTCCAGCGCTCGTTTTTGCAGACCGGCGAACCTGACTTTATACGGTTCGAGGTCGTCGGGAGCCTCTATGTATTGACCGTAGGTCACGTTGTCCGTGTAGATCACGTCGTCGTGCAGTTCATGGGCGAACGACAGGATGTCGTAGGTCGACCCCATCCCCGGATAGGCCCCACTCCGGAAGGGCATGATCTGGAGGGTCACGTTCGGCAGTTCACCTAGTTCCATCAGGTGCAGCAACTGGTCCTTCATCACCTGCCCACCACCGACCACCGACTCGATCACACCCTGGGTGAGCACCACCTGAACCTCCAACGGGTGCGGTCCGTAAAGCCGCTTTTTCCTTGCCGCCCACAGTTCTCGTCGTTGTTCCACCAGCACCGCCGCTCGGAGCGGGTCATCCGCCTTGGCCAGTGCCACGGCGTAACCATGGGTCTGGAACGGGCCTGGAACCAGGTCGTTCTTGAAGATCCGGAGCATCGCAGCCTCGAACTCCAACTCGATGCAATCCCTGGCGATGTCGAACAGCACCTCCCGCTTCACGCTCGCCAAAGCCCGCCTTTGTTCCGCGCGTTGTGCCTCTCGGTACAGCCGATGTCTGTCCGGCTGGTCAATTCCGTAGATCAGCGCCAGTGCCAGCAGGTCGTCCGCGTTGACCGCCTGCAACGCGTTCTCGATCTTGCTCAGCTTCGCGTTGGAGAAACCCACCCGGTGCCCCACTTCGACCAGGGACATCCCACTCGCCTCGCGCCACTCGTGCAGCCGTCGCCCGATGGAGCGCTCAAGCGTGGTGGGGCGGAACTTTTCGGCCATGTGATCAAGCTTAAAGCCGATTCCACGTCGTGAAAGTAATCCCATTGTGTGGGGATAACTGTTTCAGCCCGTTCAGCGGATGGTCCGGCTGCGCCCGCGGAATTCGGCCACGACCTCGTCCCCGCGCGTCACGGTGATGTCGTAGATGCCGCTGCGGCCGAACCTCACCCGTTCCACGGCTTCCGCGACCAGGTCGTCCCCGAGGTGGACGGCCGCGATGAAGTCGATCTCCGCCTGCGCGGCGACCGTCACCGATCCGGGGCTGTTGCAGGCGATCGCGAACGCGCTGTCGGCGAGGAGGAAGACGTAGCCGCCGTGGCCGATGCCGTGGACGTTGAGCATGGTGTCGGTGATCGTCATGGCGAGCCGCGCGGTGCCTTCGCCGACGTGCAGTTCCCTCATGCCGAGCGCGATCTCCGCTGGTCCCATTCCGGGCACTCAACCACAGCGCGTCCGACGGCCGGGGAAGTGTGGTGTGGGAGCACGGGGCGCGACGTGCCCCCACACCACGATCCGGGGGCGCTCAACACTGTGAGCGCCGACACCGTGACGGTATGTGGTGTAGACCATCTGCGTCAATGGGTCTAGACCTTTTAACACTTCCCCGGACCTCGTGGTCGTGCGGGAACGTGAATCGGCGAGACTGTTTCGATGGTCGACCAGAACTCCACGCCCCTCGGCAAGCGCCCTCTCGGCAGCCAGGGTCTCCTCGTCTCCACCCAGGGCCTCGGCTGCATGGGCATGAGCGCCTACTACGCGGGCCGCGACGACGCCGAGTCGACCGCGACGATCCACCGCGCACTCGACCTCGGGGTCACGTTCTTCGACACCGCCGAGTCCTACGGCCCGTTCACCAACGAGGTCCTGGTCGGCAAGGCCCTGAAGAGCCGTCGCGAGGACGTGCAGATCGCGACGAAGTTCGCGATGGAGTTCGATGACGACGGCAACGCCTACGGCTTCAACGGTTCCCCGCGCTACGCGAACAAGGCCGTCAACCGCTCGCTGAAGCACCTCGGCACCGACTACATCGACCTGTACTACCTGCACCGCGTCGACCCCGAGGTCCCGATCGAGGACACGATGGACGCGCTGGCCGACCTGTTCATGGCGGGCAAGATCCGCTACATCGGCCTGTCCGAGGTGACGCCCGAGACGATCCGGCGCGCGCACCTCATCCACCCGATCACGGCCGTGCAGTCCGAGTACTCGCTGTTCGCCAGGGACCCGGAGAAGGACGGCGTGCTGGCCACGTGCCGTGAACTCGGCATCGGTTTCGTCCCGTACTCGCCGCTCGGGCGCGGTGTGCTCACCGGCGGCATCACCAAGGTCGACGACCTCGCGGCCGACGACTACCGCCGTCAGCTGCCGTGGTTCAAGCCGGAGAACATCGACGAGAACGTGGCGATCGTCGACACCCTCAAGGAGTTGGCCGCGCAGAAGGAGGTCACCCCCGGCCAGCTGGCGCTGGCGTGGGTGCTCGCCCAGGACACCACCCCGATCCCCGGCACCAAGCAGCGCCGGTGGCTGGAGCAGAACGTCGCTGCCTCCGCCATCAAGTTCACCACCGCCGAGCTGGCCGCGATCAACGCCGCGACCCCGCACGGCGTGACCGCGGGCGAGCGCAACAATCCCGGCGTGCTGGCGACCAACCGCTGACGACCGAACGGCCGGCACCCCTTTCCCGCCGGGGTGCCGGCCGCGGTTCATCGGCTCACCTGGTGCAGAAGCCGTTGCAGACGTATTGCCAAAGGAAGCAGCACGAGCGGGTGAAATCGCAGCCGCCGTACTTGCAGTAGTAGCTGTTGCCGCAGTAGTCGTGGCACTGGTCCGAGCAGGGGCACAAAACTCCGTCGGGATCTTTCGCCCGGTCCGCCGCGGTCTCGACCGGGCCGAGGGTGGTCAACAGCGCGTGGGCCGTGTCGTGCCCGAAAACGGCCTTCGCCTCGACGGTGATCTCCCTCGCCGTCCGGTCGAACGCCGAATCCCGTTCCGGCTGGGAATCGAACGAGCACCCCTCCGCCGCCAACGCGCGGAAGCGGTCGACCACGGCGGCCTGGGCCTTGGACAGGTCCGGTCGCGCCGCGCGGAAGTCGACGATGTGGTCGAGCCACATCCTCCGCTGGGTGTCCGGCGCGAGTTCGCTGAAGATGGCCCGGCGGAAGGACATCGGGTACTCGGCGAGCTCGGCGTAGCGCTGGGGCAGCCGATCCCTGTTCGCCTCGACCCAGGCGATCGCCTTCGCACCGCCGCTCCTCGCGAAAGCGGGCATGTTCCCGGTCAGCACGATGCCCGCGGCCACGGCGACACCCGCGCCGAACTGCAGGAACCGCTTCCTGCTCATGGCGGAACCGTCGGCGGCCGGTTCCTCGACGGCCGTCTCGCGCAACTGCCCCAGCGCGTGCACCACCCGGAACGTCGAACGCACACCGAGCCACCGCACCAGCGGCACGGCCATGGAGCGACCGGTCCAGGCACGCACGTCCTCGCCGTCGACCCGGATCAGCGTCGGGGTCCACGGCGCGGGCGAACCCAGGCTCTGCTCACGCCACCGGCGCACGTCGGGATGCGCGAGCGGCATCACCTCGAGCTTCCCCGCGCAGCCTTCCACCACCGTTTCGGAAAGGGCACGACATCGAGCACAACCGGCGTCGAACGCCAACAGCCACCGTGTGGGATTACTATTCATGTATTCCCCCCCCATAGGGATAAAATCGAATAACCAGGCTATCAACATCGGGTAATCCCCGACATGGCACATCTGTGCGACAGTCGTGTTCGATGCTGGGGCGGATGGAATTCCGGCGTGGTCCGTTCGGCGGGTTTTCGCGCATATGTTTCGGGTGGCGGTGAAATCGTGGAGTTGGCCAAAGGAGAACGCCGGGTGTCAATCGCGGGCAGTGATCGGGTAACCTCCCCAGCGGCACCAGCGGATGCCAGGAGGCTCCTCCGAACCCGGTTGGAGTGAGTGCCTCCCAAGCACACCTCGGGGTGTGCCCCGTCCTCAACTCCGTGCTGCCAGAGGGCGACCTCGTGAACTCGGCAGCGTCGACCGGGCGGCGTTGCGGAGGTTCCACGGTGTCGACGAAGCAGGTCAGCAACCACGCGGTCCGTGTTCACCGCCGGACCCTGGTCACGGGCGAGACCCCCGCCATGGTGCGCAGGCAACTTCGGGCCGAAGGCGGCCCGCTGATCCCCGTGGGAACGCAGCACGAACTGGAAGCCGCCCTGTGGTCGGCGATGAGCGGCGGGTACGCCGGGAGGCCTCCGGTTCGTCGGATCGGGCTGTCGTCGCGGGCGCTCCACCTGGAGGTGGCGGAAGACGACATCGGAACCCTGCTCGACAGGACCTTGCCCGTGATCAGGCCCGGCGGTGTCAGCGGCGTGCCCGGCCTGCGGCCCGTGCCGAGACGTGACCACCTGGACCTCCGGCTGATCGGATCCGCTGGACTGGTGCGCCTGGTCGGTGTCAACCGGGGTCTGTGGCGGGCCGCGGTCAGCCGGCTCAAGAACGAGCGCGGAGCCGACGAGACCCTGTGGTCGGACTGCCGCGATCACCTGGACGACGCCGAGCGTCGAGTGGGGGACGTGCCACGGCCCGCCGATCTGATGAGCGCGCTTGTGCGCCGACTGGTCCTGCTGCGGTCCGCGGCCAAGGTGTACGGGTCACCGATGAGCAATTCCATGAGCGTCTACTGGAAAGGGGGGCTGCGGGAAAGCACCGTGGCCGCGATCCTCGTCGAGTCGGCGTGCCGCATTCCCGGCGCCCAGGTCACACCTCAGCAACTGCTGGGCGAACGGCGCGGCATTGTCGTTCGCCGGGCCGAGACCGACTACGGGCGGGAGTGCCCCGAGCCGGACTGGGCGTGGAACGAGGTGGAGGAAGGGCGAACTCCGACCACGCCGACCGTTCGCCGCACGTCTGCGTCGGCTCGGCACGTGTCGACGGACGACCTCGTCATCCCCATCGGGAAAGACGAGATCACCGTCGAGGACCTCGATTTGATCGATGATCGGCCCGACGGGCAGTGGAACCGGTTGTTCCGCCCGCATCGGGGCGAGGAGATCACCGGGTGTTCGTCGTGACACCACCACCGGGTTCTCGTGTGGCCGAACTCGGCATCGCCGGAGCGGGCACGGCCTCGGTCCTGGCGGCCGCCCCGTGGTGGATCGTCGGTCTCGTCGTCCTGTCCGGGGGCGCCGTCGCGGTGGTCCGCGCGGTCTTCCCCCAGAACTCCAAGGACCGCCTGGAGTGGTGGAAGGACCGCCGCGAGCACCGCGAGCGCCGTGGCCAATCCGGTCCTCCGGCCGGTGGGACACTGTCGACGTGAACACGACCCCTTGGAAACCCGGCTCCGCCACCGGCATCGGCTCACTGCCCGGCACGGATCCGCGCGAGGCGTCACGCATCGTCCTCGGCGAACTCCCCGTGCTCCCGCACCTGCCCGAACTGCCCGCCCGCGGCGTGGGGGCGGACCTCATCGGTCGCACGGCCGGCCTGCTCGTGGACATCCCCGTCGAGGTGGTCCCGTCCGGCTACCGCGTGACCGCCCACCCCGGCCGTGACCACCGCCGCGCCACGGACCTGATGAACTACGACCTCGACGCGTTCGAGGAGGCGGTCCAGACCGTCAACCTCCGCCCGGAGGTCGTGAAGATCCAGATCGCGGGCCCCTGGACGCTCATGTCCAACATCGAGCTGGTCCGCGGCCACCGCGTCCTCACCGATCCCGGCGCGGTGAAGGAGTTCACCGAATCCCTCGCCGAAGGCCTCAAGCAGCACATCGCCGAGGTGCGCAAGCGGACCGGAGCGCAGGTCGTCGTGCAGCTCGACGAGCCCGGAGTCCCGGCGGTCCTCGCGGGGCTCCTCCCCACGCCGTCGAAGCTCGGCACCGTCCGCGCCGTCCCGGAGCCCGACGCGCGGGACGTGCTCGCCGCGATCATCGACGTGGCCGGCCCCGGCGCGATCGTCCACTGCTGCGCGCCCAAGCCGCCCGTGACCCTCTTCCGCGAAGCGGGCGCGACGGCCGTGGCGCTCGACGTCTCGCTGCTGCGCGGCGCGGGCAAGGCCGTGGCGGACGAACTGGGTGAGGCCTGGCAGGCGGGCACCTCGTTGTGGCTCGGCCTCGTGCCCAGCACCGATCCGGACGCGAAGGTCGAACTGCGCGAACTCGCCAGGCCCGCGTTGGAGCTGGCGGACCGCCTCGGCTTCCCGCGGTCGGTGCTCACCGACCTGGCGCTACCCACTCCCACCTGCGGAATGGCGGGGGCGTCGGAGAAGTGGGTCCGCCGCGCCCTCTCGTTGACCCGCGATCTGGGCAAGGCGTTCTCGGAGCCGCCCGAGGACTGGTGACTCCGGCGACCGGCGGCTACCCTTCCCGACTAATTAGGCAACCTTCTTAACCATAGGGCCACCGCCGCCGGTCCGAACCAGGAGTCCCCATGCGTTTCGCGCACGCTCTCGTCGCAGCGGCGGCGGTCACCGGGTTGGTCGCGGTGCCCGCCGAGGCCGCCCCGTCCGGGCAAGTCCGGCTGGACCAGGTCGGCTACGGCACCACGGAGGCCAAGCAGGCGTACCTGCTCGCCCCGAAGGCCACCGCGGGGGCCGCGTTCTCGGTCCTCGACAGCTCCGGCAGGTCGGTGCTGACCGGCAAGGTCGGCACGTCGCTCGGTGGCTGGAACGCCGGTTTCACCGCCGTGCACCCGATCGACTTCACCAAGGTCACCCGCAAGGGCACGTACCGGATCAAGGTCGGCGGGGTCACCTCGCCCACGTTCAAGATCGACACCGTGGACCGGCTGCACTCCCCGTTGGCCGCGAACAACGTCGAGTTCTTCCAGGCCCAGCGCGACGGCGCCGACGTGGTCCCCGGCAGGCTGAAGCGGAAGCCGTCGCACCTGACCGACCGCGAGGCCTACGTCTACGACCACCCGGTGTTCAAGGGCGAGGGCGGCGACGAGGTAGCCGAACCGCTCAAGCGCATCGGCGGCCCGGTCGACGTCGAAGGCGGCTGGTTCGACGCGGGCGACTTCGTCAAGTTCACCCACGCCACCTCGTACTCGCTGGCGGAACTCCTGTACGCGCAGCGCGTCGACTCCAACCCGGCCCTGGACGCCGAGACCAAGTTCGGCCTGAAGTGGCTCGACAAGGTGTGGGACGGCAAGTCCAGGACGCTCATCGCGCAGGTCGGCATCGGCACCGGCAGCGAGGAGCACGGGTTCGTCGGCGACCACGACGTGTGGCGCCTGCCCGAGGCCGACGACGAGCTGAACGTGAAGCCGGGTGACCTGGAGTACTTCATCAAGCACCGCCCCGTCTTCCGCGCCGCCGCCCCCGGCGAGAAGATCAGCCCCAACCTCGCCGGCCGCGTCTCGGCCGCCTTCGCCCTGGCCGCCCAGGTCGAGGCCGAGCGCGATCCCGCGCTGGCGTGCCGGTACCTGGAGGAGGCCGCCTCCGTCTTCGCCCAGGCCAAGACCTCGGACGTCGGCGAACTGGTGACCGCGTTCCCGCACGCGTACTACCCCGAGGACTCCTGGGCCGACGACATGGAGTTCGGCGCCACCCAGTTGGCGTTGGCGGGCAAGGCGTTGGGCGACCGCCGCGCGGCGGGCTGGGCCACCGCGGCCACCCACTGGGCCAAGGAGTACCTGGCGAGCGGTGACACCGACACCCTGAACCTCTACAACACCAGCGCTTTGGCGCACACCGACCTCGTCCGCGTGCTCCGCGCGGGCGGCGTCCGCAACGCCGAGGTCACCGAGGCGCAGCTCGTCGGCGACCTCAAGCGCCAGCTCCAGCAGGGCGTAGACGCTTCTGCTTCAAGCCCGTTCCGCACCGCCGTCGACGTCACCCAGTTCGACGCCGCTCCGCGCAGCTTCGGTTACGTGGCCACCGCGAAGCTCTACCGCGGTCTGACCGGTGACCGCACCTACGACGGTTTCGGCACCCGGCAGCGGAACTTCACGTTGGGCTCCAACGCCTGGGGCACGACGCTCATGATCGGCGTCGGCACCACCTTCCCGAACTGCCCGCAGCACCAGGCCGCGAACCTCTCGGGCGACCTCAACGGCGGCCGCAGGGTGTTGGTCGGCGCGGTCGTCAACGGCCCCAACGGCGCCGACCTGTTCAGCGACCTAGGCGAGATGCCCGCAGGCTCCGTCCCGTGCACCAAGGGCTACACCAAGCAGTACGACTCGACCACCTCGGTCTTCGCCGACGACCTACGCTCCTGGCCCAGCTCCGAACCGGCGATCGACTTCACCTCCATGGCCGCCCTCGCGTTCACCCTGACCGCGCAGGGCTGACGTCCCGGTGGGGTGACGGCCCTCGTCACCCCACCCCGTCAGAAGTGCACCAACACCCGGCCTTCGTTCTCCGGATCCACTTCCACCCGCCGGTACAGCTTCCTCAGGTGCGGCTGCTTCAACACCGCCAACACCTTCCGCTTCAACACTCCGGACCCCTTGCCGGGAATGATCTCCACGGTCCCGATCCGCTCCCGCTTGGCCTGGAAGATCGCCGCCCGGATCGCCCGGTCGATGTCCCGATCACTCCGGAAGACCCCGTGCAGATCAACGGACAGCACTTCGACTCCTCACGGTCAGACCTGGTCGAGCACCCAGTCGACCACAAGTCTCGCCACGCCCGCACACGGCTGCGGCCACCACCGCGACCCGCGCCTGCTACGAGGCCCTGCGCCGGCGCGTCACAGCCGCTCGAACGGCTCCGAGTAGCGGAACGTCCCCCGCAGCCCCTCGCGGTACGCGCTCAACGGCCGCACCTGGAAGTGCGGTGCCCACTCGGCCACCGGTGGCGTGATCCCGTACTCGGCGGCCAACCGGAACCCGAAGCGCGAGTAGTAGTCCGTGCTGCCCAACAGCACCACCAACGGCTCGTCCAGCGCATCCGC